>CAIXOY010000414.1 GCA_903921135.1 uncultured Gammaproteobacteria bacterium | reverse complement strand
GCGCTGCGCGTACACGCCCCGACGTGCCGGGCATCGGTCTGCCGCATGTGCTGGATGGCGACGATCTGCGCACGATGCTCACCGGTGAAGGGGACAGCACGAACGCGCGCGGTGGTGTTCTCACGCGCCTTCTGATGGCGGCGGGCAAGGCGCTCGGCGTTCTCGATCGCCCCGACTGGATGCGTAGTCTGAGCCGCGTCTGGATGCCGCTCGGCCAGCGCATCGTGATGGTGGGTGGTGGTCTCGTCGCCATCGAACTTGGGGAGTTCCTCGCGCAGCGCGGGCGCTCGGTGACGATCCTCGAAGAAGGCGCGGTACTGGGCGCAGGTCTCAAGCTCGTGCGCCGCTGGCGCAACATCGCCGACTGCAAGCGCCTCGGCGTGCAGATGCTCACACAGGCCACGCTGGTGCGCGTGGACAGTGACAGCGTGGTGTATCGCAATGCCAACGGGCAGGAACGCCGCATTGGTGCCGATCAGGTGATCCTCACCTCCGGGGCGTGTGCCAATCCGGGGCCCGGAGCGCGGTTGCGGGAAACCGGCATTCCCGTGCACGAGATCGGCGATTGCACCGGTGTGGGGTATATCGACGGGGCAATCCGGTCGGGCTTCGACCTCGCATTCCGGCTTTGAGTCGCGTTGCTGCAGGGGGCGCCAGAGCGCCCCGCCGGCGGGTATCATTGCTCTCCGTGTTGCTCCGGAGCGCCTCAGGTGAAGGCTCTCGCAAAACTGAAGGCCGAACCCGGCATCTGGATGACCGATGTCCCGGAGCCTGTGTGCGGGCATAACGATCTGCGCATCCGCATCCGCAAGACCGCGATCTGCGGTACCGACACCCACATCTTCAACTGGGACGCGTGGTCGCGCTCCACCATCCGTGTGCCGATGGTCATCGGGCACGAATACGTGGGCGAAGTGGTGGAGGTGGGTCAGGAAGTCGGCGGCTTCAAGGTGGGCGATCGCGTCACGGGAGAGGGGCACATTACCTGCGGCTACTGCCGTAATTGCCGCGCGGGACGGCGTCATCTCTGCCGCAACACCGTCGGTGTGGGCGTCAACCGCCAGGGCTGCTTTGCGGAGTATCTGGTGATCCCCGCGTTCAATGCGTACCGGCTTCCTGATGCCGTGAGTGACGATCTGGCCTCCATCTTCGATCCCTTCGGCAATGCGGTGCATACGGCGCTGTCATTCGACCTTGTGGCCGAAGACGTGCTCATCACCGGTGCGGGGCCCATCGGCATCATGGCGGTGGCGGTGGCACGTCACTGCGGCGCACGGCACGTGGTCATCACCGACGTGAACGAGTACCGGCTCGCGCTGGCCCGCCGGATGGGCGCTACGCTCGCGATCAACGTGAACGAGCGCAGCCTCGAAAGCGTCATGCAGGAACTCGGGATGACCGAGGGCTTCGATGTGGGGCTTGAAATGTCGGGTGTGCCCTCGGCATTCCGCGCGATGCTCGAGACCATGAACCACGGAGGCCGCGTCGCGGTTCTGGGGATCCCGCCGGCAGAGATGAGCCTTGACTGGAGCCGGATCATTTTCAAAGGCCTCACGATCAAGGGCATCTACGGGCGCGAGATGTTCGAGACCTGGTACCGCATGTCCGGGCTCATCCAGTCGGGCCTCGATCTGGACCCTGTGATCACGCACCGGCTGCCGCTGTCGCGCTTCCAGGAAGGTTTCGAGACGATGGCCTCCGGGCAGTCCGGCAAGATCATTCTCGATTGGGAGGCGGCATGACGGGCGCACAGCAGACCTTTCGCAGCCCGTTCATCGAGCACCTCGGTATCCGTTTCATATCGGTGGGGCATGAGGGCGCCGAACTCGAGTTGCCGATTGAGGCAGAGTTCCTGAACAGCGTCGGCGTGGTTCACGGCGGTGTGTACGCGAGCCTTGCGGATACGGGCCTTAGTGCGGCCATCTACGGGCGCTTGCCGCCCGACCGCTTTGCGGTCACAGCCGAGATGAGTTGCCGTTACCTTCAGGGCGCGCGAGAAGGCACATTGCTATGCCGTTCCCGCGTACTGCATCTGGGGCGCACCACGGCGGTAGCCGAATCGGAGGTGTTCCTGGGCGATGCATTGCAGTTCAAGGCCAGCGGCACCTTCATGGTGATGGCGCGCCCATGAGGATCATCACGTTCAACGCGAACGGCATTCGTTCTGCCGCCGACAAGGGTTTCTTCCGCTGGCTGTCCGCGCAGGATGCCGACGTGGTGTGCGTGCAGGAAACGCGCGCGCGCATCGACCAGTTGAGCGACGGTCACTTCCGCCCGGACGGTTATCACTGTTTCTACTACGACGCCGAACGCCCCGGTTACGCTGGAACGGCGCTCTACGCACGACGCAAACCCGATGCGGTGACGCAGGGATTGGGCTGGGAGCCCGTCGACAGCGAGGCGCGCTGGTTGCAGGCCGACTTCCCGGGTCTGTCGGTGGTGTCGCTGTACATGCCCTCCGGCAGTTCGGGGCCGGAGCGGCAGGCACGCAAGATCGAGATGATGACGCGCCTGATGCCCCATCTGCGCGAGCTCCGCGAGAGTGGCCGGGAGTGGGTCATCTGCGCGGACTGGAACATCTGCCACAAGGAGATCGATCTCAAGAACTGGCGGGGAAACCGCAAGAACTCCGGCTTCCTGCCCGAGGAGCGGGCATGGCTCGACGAACTTTTCGGGCCCGTCGGCTTCGTGGATGCGTTCCGTATCCTGAACCCGCATCCCGATCAGTACACCTGGTGGTCCAACCGCGGGCGTGCCCGTGAGAACAATGTAGGGTGGCGGCTCGATTACATGGTCACTACGCCCGGCATTGCCGCACAGCTGCGCGCGGAGTCGGTGTATCGCGACGAGCGCTTTTCCG
>CAIXOY010000413.1 GCA_903921135.1 uncultured Gammaproteobacteria bacterium | reverse complement strand
GTGTCCTCGCGCATCGCGCACGCCATGGCCTGCGATGGGCTGCTGCCCCGGCGACTCGCGGACGTGAACCCGCGCGGAACGCCAACGCAGGCACTCTTGAGCGTGGCGGCTGCCGCGCTGGCGCTCGTGTTTGCCTCGGGTGGCGTTCTGAATCTGATGCTGGGGATAGGCGCTTTTTTTGCCGTCTTCACCTACGTGGGCGGCTTTGTGTCGTTGCTGATGCTTCGACGGCGTCACCCGGAACTGCCGCGCCCCTTCCGGGCGTGGTGGTATCCCTGGAGTACCTGGCTGGTGCTGGCGGGCGGTCTCGCGCTGCTCGCGGGTGTGGTGATCGGAGCGCCGCGGGAGAGTCTGGTTGCCGTGGTGGTGCTGGCGGTGGCGTGGCCGGGCTACCTGCTGTTGAGACCTCGGTAACCCAGTCGCCGTTTAACCTGTGGCCACCACCCGCGCTCGCGTCGCCGTGCGGCGGTCGCCTTGTCCAGCAACGGCAGGAAGCGTGCGGTGTCCAGGTCGAGGGTGACGGTGTCGCTACCGCTCTGGTTGTTCACCACGCGCGTCTCGTTTTCGACGTACACCCAGTAGGGCAGATCGAGTTGCGAGGCGATGTGCCGGAAGGTGTTGCGGTTCAGTGTCGGGGGCGTGAACGCCTCCACGACGTGCGTGCCGGACGCGCACCACATCAGGTTCAGCAGCCCCGCACCGTGCACCCCGGCAACCACGTGTGCGCGGGAGAAAAGCGCGATCTGGTCGGTCCAGGCGAGCTCTCCCGGTGTGACCGGGAAAAAGTGGCGCTTGCCCAACGCTTCGAGCAGGGCCTCGGGGTTCGAGAGCCGCCGCGCGTGCGAGTCCTGCCGCATCACGAAGAGCTTGCGGTGGGTTGTGTCGGACCACGGGCTCGCCGCGATCCGTCCGGCGCAGGCCGACAGCACAGCGTCGCGGAATGCGCGCGTATGCGCGTTCCAGCGGGTTTTGGAGCGAGAGAAATGGCTGACGTTCGGGAGCCACGCATCCATGACCAGCGTGTCGCGGGTCGCGTAGCGGATCTCCACGTCGTCGCCGGCGACGAGTCGCAGGGTTTCCTCGTGGAAACGCCGCGTTGCCTCGTCGAGTTGCGCGGATTCGTTCAGCAGGATGTGCCGCGGTGCCCCCGGCGCGAGGTGGTAGGCGAAGTACACGCGCGGGAGCACTTCCATCCACCACAGGGCGTAGTTTCTCACCCCGTGTTTCTCGATGATCAGCGTGGGCCGCTCGACGATGTCCAGATCCCGGTCGATCTCCAGCTCCCAGCCCTTGCCCCGTCTGACCAGCCCCTGCCAGCTGTACTCGCCCTCCATGTTTTCGGCCACCACGCCGTCACCGCAGAGGATTTGCGATTTCCCGGTGAGCACGACACCACCCAATCGCCAGAGCTTGCCTCCTTGCAGCGTCTGCACGCTGTCGCGCATGTGCAGGCGCGTGCGCTGCGCGTCATCCAGTTGCCCGACGTTGCGCGGCTGCTGCAAACGAAAGCGCTGATCGGGGGCCGAAAACACCGGGTTGGCGGGCAACTTCTCGAGCGCTCGCGCTGCGACCGGCACCCGTTTGCGCCCGCCATGGCAGACGATGCTTTTCGCCCCTTCCATTGCATCGGCGAGAGACACGGTGTCGCCCTTCATGGGCAGATCGCATGACGCAGCAAGGAACTCGGCGCTGAAGGCGCTCTCCTGTGGGAGACCGCGCGACCGCACTCGGGCGTGCAGGATGCCGTGGCCGTAAGGGAACACACGGGTCGAGTCGGTCAGCCCCAGCGTTTCCCAGACGGTGGCACAGCACAGCTCCCAGTCGCGCATGGCATCGTGCAGCACGAGGTGGGATTCCTGGGCGCCCCACGCTGCTGCGACCATGCCGGCCAGCAGCCGGTTCCAGTCACCCCCCGAGGGGCCATCGACCAGGAACACGGGAACGGCGCCGCGCAGCGCCCCGAGCGTGTCGTTGATCACGGACGGATCGTAAAACCGCAGCGTCTGGTCGCCGAGAGTCACATCGACCAGCGGCGCGTGGACGATCTGCAGGTGCCCTGTATCCGTGCCGCCCGTTTTGCCCAGGCGCGTCTGCAGTTCCGCGATGTAATCCGCGGACTGATCGAAGCTCAGGATGCGCCGCGGGTATCCGTGCGCGGCCTGCAGCGCCAGCAGCAGCTCGGTAGACACACCGCAGCCGAACTCCACGACGATATCCGGTCGCAGTTGCTCCAGCAGCGTGCACAGCACGCCCATATCGAGCATGGTCATGGAGTAGGGGGTGGGTTTGACATCGTAGCGCGCCGCGCGTGCGCGCAACTGCGCCACACGTGCGGTCTCCGTGGACCCTGCGGGCATTTTCATCCTGAAGAGCGGATGGTCGCCCGTCAGCTTCTTCCGCCACGTCAGCGCGCTCGCCAGCGAGATACTCTGCATCCGTGATTCCTCAGGTCGCGCGCGTGGCCGTTGCTGGCGGCGTACGGTTGGCATGCGGGAAGGTCCTGCGCGGAAGCGGTCGTGCCAGGAACGCACACAGTTCCTCCCAGCCGTCCCCGTTTTCCCAGCACACCGTCAGCAACTGCCCGGGTCGTCCGGCGAACCATGCGGCCACGTCCGCGTTGTGCCGCTCGTAGAGGGCGACATGGTAATCGCGCTCGCCGATCGGACACGAAAGGCCGTAGGCGTGCCGCTTGGCGATGCTGTCGCCCGTGCGTTCCCAGTGCGCGCAGAGCGAGCGGTACCAGGTGTCGGGGTCGCGGCGCAGCGTCAGGATGAACCGGGAGTCGGGATACGCGCGGTCTATGTCGCGGTAGAGGATGTTCCAGGGGAAGTCATCGAAGCTCTCGAAGCGGTCGATTTCCGCAAGGCACGCGCTCTTGTTACCCCGGTGCAGGGCGTCGAAGAGTGAGGGGTCGTGCGTCTTGTGGCGTAGCCCCAGGATGCGGCAAGCCGCGCCCAGCGTGGAGGTGCCGGTCTTTCCCAGACCGACGCCGACGATCTTCGTCATGGTGAGTGTTTTTCCTTGGCTGCTGCGATCGGCCTTGATCCGGTGTGCGGTATCAGGGCACCACCGCCGTCGTCTCGATCTCCACCTTCGCGCGCGCCTCCATCAGCGCCACCACCTGCACCATCGCCATGGCAGGGAAGTTCTTGCCCATGAGCTCACGGTAAACGGCACCGATCTCGCGCCCGCGCGCCAGATACTCCGTGCGGTCCGTGATGTACCACGTCATCCGCACCACATGCTCGGGGCCGGCGCCGGCCTCGGCTAGCACGGCGAGCGTGTTTTTCAGTGTCTGGCGCACCTGTTCGACGAAGTCATCGCTCTGGAAGGTTTCGGTTTCGTCCCAGCCGATCTGGCCGCCGACGATGACCAGTCGCCCCGTAGCCTCGATGCCGTTGGCGTAGCCCTTCGGACGCGGCCAGCCGGCGGGTTGGAGTATGCGCATGGTGAGTTCCTCGGCGATCAGGGGTGTTGTAATTGCGTGCCGGCGCCGCGTGCCGTCAGGCGCCGCGGGCAAGTGTCTGGCGCGCGATCACCAGCTTCTGCACCTCGCTCGCACCCTCGTAGATGCGAAGTGCGCGTATCTCGCGGTACAAACGCTCCACCGGCATGCCGCTCTTCACGCCCAGGCCACCGAACAACTGCAGTGCAGCGTCGATTACCTGCTGTGCCGATTCCGTGGCGAAGAGCTTTGCCATCGCGGCTTCGCGCGTGACGCGCTCTGCCACACAGTCTTTGGTCCACGCGGAACGGTACACGAGCAGCGCGCTCGCATCCACGGCGAGAGCCATGTCGGCGATCGCGGCCTGCGTGAGTTGCAGATCCGAAAGCGGGGCGCCGAAGAGTTGCCGTGAACTGCTGTGGCGAAGCGCCTCGTCCAGCGCGCGACGTGCCATGCCGAGCGCGGCCGCACCGACGGTGGAGCGGAACACGTCGAGCACCGACATCGCGATGCGGAAGCCATCGCCCTGCTTGCCCAGCAGGCGATCCGCGCTCACGCGACAGCCGTTGAAGCGCAGCCGCGCGAGCGGATGCGGTGCGATCACCTCTATGCGCTCGGCGATCTCGAGGCCAGGCGTGTTCGCGTCCACCACGAAAACCGAGAGCCCCTTGGCGCCGGGCGCCTCGCCCGTGCGCGCGAACACCGTATAGAAATCCGCGATGCCGCCATTCGAGATCCACGTCTTCTCGCCGTCCAGCACGAAGTGATCACCTTCGCGGCGTGCGGTAGTGGCCATGGCGGCGACGTCGGAACCTGCATCCGGCTCGGAGAGTGCAAACGCGGCGATCTTGCGGCCTTCGCGCACTCCCGGCAGGAATTCCTGCTGCTGGCTGGCGCTGCCGAAGAGCGAGATCGCGCCGCTGCCGAGCCCCTGCATCGCAAAGGCGAAATCGGCGAGCGCATCGTGGCGCGCGAGGGTTTCGCGGATCAGGCAGAGCGCGCGCACGTCGAGCTTCGAGCGGGCGTCGTCCGGGTCCCGAGCGGCGTGCGTGAGCCAGCCGCCATCACCCAACAAGCGAACCAGGGTGCGGCAGGCATTGTCGGTGTCGTGGTGGTCGATCCTGCCTTCGGCCAATGCGTCTGAGGCCCAGGCGTCGAGCGAAAGGGCGAGTTCGCGGTGGCGCGGCTCCAGGAAGGGCCAGTCGAGGAAGCTCAGGTCACTCATCTCATTTCCCCGTGAAGACAGGCTTCTGCTTGGCCACAAAGGCCTCGTAGGCGATGCGGAAATCCTCGGTCTGCATGCAGATCGCCTGCGCCTGCGCCTCGGACTCGATGGCCTGATCGATGCCCATGTTCCACTCCTGGTGGAGCATGGTCTTGGTGATGCCGTGCGCGAAGGTCGGCCCGCGGGTGAGGCGCGCGGCAGACTGTTGTGCGGTTTCCTGCAGCATCTCGGCCTCGACGATGGCGTTGAAGAAACCCCAGCGGTCGCCCTCGTCTGCGCTCATGGAGCGGCCCGTGTAGAGCAGTTCCGAGGCGCGGCCGTGGCCGATGATGCGCGGCAGGATCGCGCAGGCGCCCATATCGCAACCGGCAAGGCCCACGCGGGTGAACAGGAAGGCGACGCTCGCCTGGGGCGTGCCGTAGCGCATGTCGCTTGCCATCGCGATGATCGCGCCCGCGCCCACGCAGATGCCGTCGATCGCGGAGATGATGGGCTGCGGGCAGGCACGCATGGCTTTCACCAGGTCGCCCGTCATCCGGGTGAAGACCATCAGCTCCTTCATGTTCATGCGGGTGAGCGGGCCGATGATCTCGTGTACGTCGCCGCCGGAGCAGAAGTTGCCGCCGGCGCCCGTGATCACCACGGTCTTCACCTCGTCGACGTAGCAGAGTGCGCGGAAGGTATCGCGCAGTTCCGCGTAGGACTCGAAGGTGAGCGGGTTCTTCCGCTCCGGACGGTTCAGTGTGATGGTGGCAACGCCGTTCTCGAAATGCCACAGGAAGTGTTCGGGTCTGAAATCCGCAGGGTTCATGGCGTCCTCGGTCGGGGAGTGGAGCCGCGCGCGGGCGTGCGCGCGGCGGGCTTGGAAACGGATGCGTGGCGCTCGCGCACATGATCGCGAAGTGCGTGGATGTCGCCGACGGCGGCGTCGAGATCGCCGCGGGCGAGCCCGCCGAAGAGTTCCTCGAGCCAGGCGGCGTGCGCCGCGGCCATGCCATGGAACCGGGCGCGGCCTGCCTCGGTGAGCGAGATCAGTTGCACGCGGCGGTCACCGGGGCTCTCTTCCCGGTGCACATGCCCCTCGCGGAGCAGGCGATCCACCACACCCGTCAGGTTGCCGTTCGAGACCATCAACTGGCGCGAGACCTGCGACATGGTCTGCGGCTCACCGGCGCGTTCGAGTTCGGAGAGCACGTCGAACTGCGGTAGCGTGCAGCCGAATTGTTCCTGCAGGCGGCGGCGCAATTCACCGTCGACCAGGTTGTGCAGCGAGAGCAGGCGCAGCCAGAGCCGCACGGACTGCTCGGCGCGATTCGCCCGCGCGGCGGGCGCGTTTGCCGCGGCGGCGCGGGGGCTCACTGGATCTCGCCGCCGGCAAGCGCGAGCGACTGCCCTGTGATGGACTCGCTGCCCGGCAGGCAGAGAAAACGCACCATGGCAGCCACTTCTTCGGGCTCCACGAAACGGTCCTGCGGGTTGGTGGCGCGCAATTGCGCGGCGGCCTGTTCGCGGCTGCTGCCGGTCTTCTGCACGATGTTGTCTAGCGAGCGCTCCAGCAGATCGGTGTTCACGTAGCCCGGACAGATCGCGTTCACGGTGATCTGCTTGCGCACGAACTCCATGGCGAGTGCGCGGGTCAGGCCCACCACTGCGTGCTTGGAGCTGCAGTAGGCCGTGACGTAGGGGTAACCGCGCAGGCCTGCGGTGCTGGCGATGTTCACGATCCGGCCCCAGCCGAGTGTGAGCATGTCGGGCAGCGCGGCACGGCAGAGGTTCACGGTGCCGTCGAGATTGGTGCGCATCACCCCGGACCAGACCTCGGCGCTGGTTTTGAGGAAGGGCGCCGACGGGCCGATGCCCGCGTTGTTCACGAGGATGGCGATCGGGCCTGCTGCCTCGCGAGCCGCGCAAACTGCGGCCTCGACGCTCGCGGCATCTCCCACATCGGCGGTCGCCACCACCGCATCGTCCAGACCTGCGGCCACGTGCGCGAGTGCCTCGGCATCGCGTCCGAGCAGCGTGAGCCGCGCCCCGAGCGCGTTCAGCTCCCGCGCCACGGCCGCGCCTATCCCGCGCGAGGCACCGCTCACCAGTGCGTGCCGGCCTGCGAGCGGACGATGGCTTGCCGTGATGTTCATGCCGTGTGCCTCACAGATAAATGATCAGCGATTTGTGTGCAGCATCGCAGTCGATCAGATCGACGCGCTTGCGGTGTATCAGCAGCCCTGCGCCGGTGTGCTGCAGCACGTGCTCGTAGCGCCCGCCATACATGCGTTTTTCCTCGCGGTAACAGAGCATCGCGTGGAAATTCGACCTGACCGTGCAGCTGCCGCCTGCCGCATCTTCGGCCGTGATGCGGATATTGCCTATCAGGTGCGAGCAGCGCACCACGTGATCCTTGGAGGCCGCGCGCGGGTGCACGAAATTCCGTTTGCGGATTTCCATCATCACGCGGTCGTCGTAGAAGTGCGAGATGTGGTTGACCGGGTCTTCCTGATCCGGCGCGGCCGGCATCCAGTAGGTGCCGTCCTCGGTGTAGAGTGCCATCCACGCGGCAAGATCCGCGCGGTCCAGACAATCAGCCTCGTGATAGAGCAGGGCTTCCACCTCTTTCATCAGCGCGTCGCCGGTGTTCATCTCAGGCAACCTCCCCGAGCATGTAGTGGCGCCACGCGCGGTACTGTGTGCGCATGTCCAGATCACTGGTACCGGTGCCGACCATGCGATCGCCCATGTCGGTGTCGCGCCCGAACTCGCGGTACATCTCGACCCACTCCGATGCAGGCGACTGCAAACCCTGCTGCATGCGCATGTAGGCCTCCAGATCGTCCGGCCCCACCATCGAACCCACCGAGTTGATTAGGCGCGAGTAGAGCAGCGTGCGCTGCAGCATCTCGGGTGGTGCGCCTTTCAGGCGGAAGGACCAGGTCTCGACGATGCAGCGGTCCACGGCTATCGGCCTCACCACGCGGATGTTCTGGATCGCCGTCTTGATGGTGAGCGAGGGGTAATAGCAGGTGTTGTGGGTGTTGAATGACAGGATCTCGTGCGTGCGGGCCTCGCCGTAGGCCGCGACCATCGCCGCCTTGTAGACGGGGTGCACGCTGTAGTTCGCGTGGATGCTGGTCTTGCCGCCGTCGTAATGGTGGCCGTAGGCGAAGCCCGTGATGCCGCTTTTCTCGAAGTTCTCGTAGGAGCCGCCGAAGGGCGGGATGATCTCGGCTTCCTCGCGTTGCTTCGCGGCCTCGGGCGGCAGGGTGGCGATGTAGTCGAGTGCGGCATCCACCACCGATTGGTGCGTGGCCTGCGGGTGGTG
>CAIXOY010000412.1 GCA_903921135.1 uncultured Gammaproteobacteria bacterium | reverse complement strand
GGCAATCGGCGATGGGCTCCATGCGGCTCGAGGCGCTGCCCATGTCGGTGGCCTGCATATTGATATCCATCGGCGCCTCGGGCGGCCCGAGGATGAGATCGCCACCCATACCGGCGGTGAGGTTGATCACCACGTCGGTGGAGGCATCGCGGATGCGCTCGACGAGTTCGCGGTAGAGCGCGGGATCACGCGAGGGCTTGCCCGATTCGGGATCGCGTACGTGGCAGTGCACCACGGCAGCGCCCGCTTTGGCCGCGTCGATGGCGCTGTTCGCGATCTGTTCCGGCGAGCGGGGCACGAGGTGCGAGCGGTCTTGCGTGCCACCCGAACCGGTAACAGCGCAGGTGATGAAAACGTCACGGTTCATCTGCAGGGGCATGGCAATCTCCCGGGGAAAAAAGCGCAGCGAGTAGACCAGAAACCTTCAGCGGGCGGCAACCGTCAGTCTGTGCAGGCCCCTCTCCCGTGGGAGCGGGCCATGCCCGCGACATCAGCGCGGGCGGCGCAACCTCAGGACCAGCGCGGATCGCCCGGCTCCATCACCTCGCGAGGGAGGAAGATGCGGTGATCGCGGCGCAACACGTCATCGATCTCGCGCGGGAGGTAGTCGGGATAGTAGGTAGACAGGATCTCGTTCTTGCGACGCGTCGCGGTCTCGAGGATGTCCGGGCGCCCTGCTTCCACCCACTCCTTGGGGCTCATGCGGTTGGCGACCAGCGGGTACACGTATTCCTTCTGCATCAGCGCGAGCGTCTGCTCGCTGCCCAGGTAGTGGCCGGGGCCTTCGAGGCAGACCTGCTTGATCACTTCCAGCGACAGTGTGTCTTCGTTCACCTCGATGCCGCGCACGTTGCGGTTGATGGAGCCCAGCATGTCGTTGTCGATCAGCAGGCTCTCGAGGCAGAAGCCGAGCAGCGAGGCGTGCATGCCGGCGCTCTCGTACATCATGTTGATGCCGGTCATGGCCGAGATCCCGGCGGTGACGCCTTTCTCGTAGCCTGCTTGCATGTCGGGGAGTTTGGCGTCGCACATGCCCGAGGCCGAACCCACCGTAAGACCGTAGAAGTGTCCCATCTGCGCGCAGCCCGAGGTGATCAGCGCCTGCTCGCCCGAACCGCCCGACATCGCACCCGTGCGCAGGTCCGAGACGAAGGGCCACGGGCCCCAGATCGCGACCGCGCCCGGCACGATGGCGTTGATGTAGACGAGGCCTGCGAGACACTCCGCCACTGCCTGCACGACGGTGCCGGCGAGCGCCGCAGGCGAGGTTGCACCGGCCTGCGCGGCAGAGAGCAGCAGCACGGGCATGCCGCCACGCGCCGCCACTTCGAGGCAGCGGCAGGCGTCTTCGGCGAACTTCATGGGCGGCACCACGAAGCAGTTGGACTGCGAGACGAAGGGCCGCTCGCGCCACGCTGCCTCGCCACCGGCGATGAAGTGCAGCATCTGCAGGCACACCTCGACGTGCGCGGGCTCGACCATGCTGGTGCCCACGTGCTTGGAGGTGCCCGCAAGACAGGCGTACATCGTGTTGATGTCGAGGTCGCGCGGCTCAACCATGTCGCGCGCAGTGAGCGTGCGCTGGAAGAAGTGGATGTTGTCGCAGTTGTCGACGATGCGCGCGGCGTCGTAGAGGTCTACAAGCACCGACTCGCGATAGGTGTTGGTGGCAAGATCCACGGTGTGCACCGCGGCGCCGGCAGTACCGAAGTAGACCTTGTTGTCCCAGGGCTCCATGTCGTGCTTGGGATCACGCGCGTGCAACACGAAGTGACGCGCGCAGCTGGCGAGCGTGTCTTCCACCAGCGAGCGCGGGATGCAGAGCCGGCCGCGCGGGCTCATGAAGCAGCCCTTGGCCGTCATCGCATCGACGCAGGTCGGAATTGCGCGCTCAAGCCCCACCGTCTCCAGCAGGGTCAGGGCAGCCTGGTGAATGCGCTGCATCTCGCTGTCGGTGAGCGGCTTGTACTGGCCACCGGACATGCCCGGGCGCACCGCGGCCTCGGAGATCGGAATGGGCCTGGAGCGCAGTGCCTTGCGGCTCTCGCGTCCACCGCGGCGGCGGGAGGCTTCTTCGGGTGCGTTCATGCGGTATTCCTCGGGATTTTCAGCGGGATAGCTGGCAGCTTCCACGCAGTATATGTCGCACAGGACGGGCATCTGGAGCCCGTGAAACCCTCATCTTTTTCGCGCTTACTGAAAATTCGTCACCGGTCTGCACTGCCCCTGCCCGAACCTGCGGGGCAAAATTGACAAGGTACAGGGTGCTGGCCACCATGCGGCCTCGCCCGCGCAGCCCCGCGCTTCATGCCCGCCGCCGGAACGCGCAGCCCAGAGGAACCACACCCGTGTCAGATGACGCCCAGACTTCCAGCCCCGAGACCTCGCGCCGCAGTCGCCGCGAAGGCTCGCGCCGCCCCGCCGCTGGCGCCCGTGGCTCCATCCCGCAGCTGCCGCGCCGCAAGGTCGAGCGGCACTTCCCGCCGATGCAACTGCTCTCTGCAGACGAGATCGAATCGATACACCACACCTCGCTCCGGGTGCTGGCGGAAATCGGCATGGACTTCGCGCTGCCCGAGGCACGCGAACTGCTGCGCAAGGCGGGCGCCAGTGTGGATGGCGAGCGCGTGCGCTTCGACCCGGCACTGGTCGAGGAGCTGATCAAGACCGCGCCCTCGCGCTTCACGTTCCACGCGCGCAACCCCGAGAACCATCTGGAAATCGGCGGCCCGGCCATCGCCTTCGGCACCGTGGCGAGCCCGCCCAACTGCTCCGATATGGACTCCGGAAGGCGCAGCGGCAACCAGCACGACTACCGCAACTTCCTGCGCCTCGCGCAGTACTTCAACTGCATTCAGTTCATCGCGGGCTACCCCGTGGAGCCCACCGACGTCCACGCCTCGGTGCGCCACCTCGAGGCGCTGCGCGACATGGTCGTGCTGACCGACAAACCCTTCCACGCCTACTCGCTCGGCTCCGAGCGCATCCTGGACGGCATCGAGATCGCCCGCATCGCGCGCGGCATCAGCCACGAGCAGCTCGAGCGCGAACCCTCGCTGTTCACCATCGTGAACACCAACTCGCCGCTCAAGCTCGATCACCCGATGCTGCGCGGCATCATGGAAATGTCCGCGCGCAACCAGATCGTCTGCATCACACCCTTCACGCTGGCAGGCGCGATGGCGCCCGCAACGGTCGCAGGCGCGCTGGTCGAGCAGAATGCAGAAGCGCTCGCCGGCATCGCCTTCACGCAGCTGGTGCGCAAGGGTTCGCCCGTGATCTACGGCGGCTTCACCTCGAACGTCGACATGAAATCCGGCGCGCCTGCCTTCGGCACGCCCGAGTACATGAAAGCCTGCGTGGTGGGCGGGCAGTTGGCGCGGCGCTACGGCATTCCCTACCGCACGTCGAACACCTGCGCAGCCAACACGGTGGACGCGCAAGCCGCCTACGAGAGCGTGTTCTCGCTCTGGGGCCTCACGATGGGCGGCGGCAACCTGATCATGCACGGCGCGGGATGGCTGGAAGGCGGGCTGGTGGCGAGCTTCGAAAAATTCGTGCTCGACTGCGATCTCATCCAGATGGTCTCGGAGTTCCTGGCACCCCTCGAGACCACCGAAGACGCGCTCGGGCTGGAAGCCATCCGCGAGGTGGGCCCCGGCGGGCATTTCTTCGGCGCGCAGCACACACTCGCGCGCTACACCAATGCCTTCTACGCACCGATCATCTCGGACTGGCGCAACCACCAGCAGTGGCTCGCGGCCGGCAAGCCCGAGGCCTGGCAGCGCGCCAACACCGTCTACAAGCGCGCGCTGTCCGAATACGAAGAGCCCGCGCTGGAACCGGAGCGCCGCGAGGAACTCGACAGCTTCGTCGAGCGGCGCATCCGCGAAGGCGGCGCGCCCACGGATTTCTGATCGCTCTCTCCTTTCCCCACCTCACAGCACAGGGTGCATACAACATGAAAGTCGGATTCATCGGTCTCGGGAACGTCGGCGCCAAACTCGCGGGCAGCCTGCTGCGCAACGGCCACGACCTCATGGTGCGTGACCTCGACCCGGCTCTTGTGGCGCCCTTCCTCGAGAAAGGCGCCAAAACCGCGAACAGCCCGCGCGAGATGATGGAAGCCTGCGAACTGGTGATCACCTGCCTGCCCTCCCCTGCCATCTGCGCAGCCGTGGTCGAAGGCCCCGACGGCCTGCTGGAAGCCATCAAGCCCGGCAAGGTCTGGCTCGAGATGAGCACCACCGATGCAGACGAAGTTGTGCGCCTCGGTGCGCTCGTCGACGCCAAAGGCGGCATGGCGCTCGACTGCCCCGTCTCGGGTGGCTGCCACCGCGCGGCCACGGGCAATATCGCGATCTTCGCCGGCGGCCCGCGCGCCGCCTTCGAGGCCGTGTTCCCGGTGCTCACCACGCTCGGCCGCGCCGTGCTGCACACCGGCGAACTGGGCAGCGCATCGAAGTTGAAGGTGATGACCAACTACCTGTGCACCGTGCACCTGGTCGCACTCGCCGAGGCCCTCACCACCTGCAAGATGATGGGTTTCGACATGAACACCGTCTACGAGGCGATCCGCATCTCCTCGGGCAATTCCTTCGTGCACGAGACAGAGTCGCAGGTGATCCTGAACGGCAGCCGCGACATCAACTTCACGATGGACCTCGTCATAAAGGACGTAGGCCTGTTCGACGACATCGCCAAAGACCTCGGCGTGCCGCTCGAACTCTCGCCGCTGATCGTGAACATTTTCAAGGACGCGGCCAGCAAATACGGCCCGCGCGAATTTTCGCCGAACATCATCCGCCGCTACGAAGAGCCCTGCGGTGTGAAGGTGCTGGGCGAGGGATTCCCGGCCGACATGACCGACGACCAGCCAGAGGGCGTGGGTTACGAGGTGATTCCGTTCAATCGCAGGCCGCGCTGAAGAAGCAGCTCCAACGCCTGCGGCAGAGCGCTCGCTCTGCGCAGGCGTGCCCGGCTCCGGCGCTCAGCTGAACGCCGGCATCGAGAACATGACCGCCACGTAGAGTGCCGAGGCAAGCAACTGCCCGATGGTGATGGGCAGCCCGTAGCGAAGGAATCGCCCGAAACTCAGCTTCTGGCCGTTGTTTCTGCAAATCCCCGCGGCCACGATGTTGGCCGAAGCGCCCACCAGCGTCGCGTTTCCACCGAGGGTGCCGGCAAACATCATCGCCACGAAGACGGGGATGGTGTGGCCGGGCCAGGCTGTGAACAGTGTGCCCAGCGCGTCTTCCGGCACGATCTCCGCAGTCACCAGAAAACCTTTGACGAGAATCAGCATCCCCGCCACCACGGGGATGTTCGCCAGCACGCTGGAGAGCAGCCCCACCGTGACCAGGATGGTCATCGCCACCGGCAGCAGCTCCGCGCCGAACCACTGGTAGACAGTGGCCGACAGCAGGTCCAGCAGATGCGT
>CAIXOY010000411.1 GCA_903921135.1 uncultured Gammaproteobacteria bacterium | reverse complement strand
CTGGGTCTAGTGACGGAAAGGCCGGCGCCGAGCATCCGTCGGGCGGGAGTGGGAAAATGACCCATGGTTGAAATAACTCCCCGTGTAAGCATCCCCGAGAACGAGGTCGAACTCACCGCGGTACGTGCGCAGGGCGCGGGCGGGCAGAACGTCAACAAGGTCTCCAACGCCGTGCACCTGCGCTTCGACGTGGGTGCGTCTTCCTTGCCGTCGGAACTGAAAGACGCCCTGCTCGGGCTACGCGATCACCGTGTGAGCGATTCGGGCGTGGTGGTGATCAAGGCGCAGCGCTTCAGGAGCCTGGAGAAGAACCGCGACGACGCGCTGGAGCGGCTGCAGGAGCTGGTGGCGCGCGCCGCGCACAAGCAGCCCCCGCGCATCGCCACGCGCCCGGGCCGCGCTGCTCGCGCAAGGCGCGTCGACGACAAAAGCCGGCGCGGGAAGGTGAAGTCCCTGCGGGGGAAGATCGATCGGGGCGACTGAGGCAGCCCTACTTCGAGGCCGCCAGCCCCGGCCCGAACGCCATCTCGAGCATCGCATCCGGACCCACCATGCTGCTCAGCACGCGAAAGCGGAGCCTGAGCTTTGCAGGATCGGCAACATCACGCACCCGCAGCACCACGCTGCCGTGGGCGGGAACGCGGATCACGGCGGGGCCATCGTAAAAACCTTCCGGGCCGATCTCCTGCAGGGTGATGTGCAGGGCGCCGGTGTTGCGCAGCGTTACCGGCAGCAGCGTGGTTTCGGGCTCGTAGGGGGCAGTCTCGACGTGCAGCACGCTGCGCAGCAGCGGCTCCACGTTGCGCGCCAGGCCCACATAGGTGTCTTTGTAGACGGCCACGGTGTCGCCCTTGAACAGCGCTTCCCGCACGGCGGGCGTGCTGCGTTCGCGCGCCAGCACCAGCGTTGCGGTGCGGTGCCCGCCCGCATTCAGCCCGCCTTCCCAGTCGAGCAGGCCGTGCACATCCGAGGTGCCGAGGATCGTGAGGTTCTTCTGCTCGGCGATGCGGAATGCCTCCGGCGAGACATCCTCCATATTCGCCACCTCGATGCCCTGCAGCAGGCCGTCGGCGATCAGCTTCTCGTGCATGGGCGTGAGGCGCGCGACGCCGTCGGGCGTCTGGTCGGTCCAGTAGGGGTGATTCCAGAAGGTGAAGGCGCCCTGGCGCTTCGCCTCGCGGAAGGTGTCCATCGGATCTTTTTTCAGCAGCTTGTTGGCGTCCGCGATGAACACGGCGTTGCAGTGCCCGGGCGGCATGTCCCGCGTGATCTCGGCGCCGTTGATCACCACCAGCGGTTCGCCCGCCACCCGCGGGCTGTGGTAGGGGTCGTTCACCTCCTGCGTGGCGATCTCGAAGGAGCGGTTGCGATCCTTGTGCGGGATGTCGGCGAGGTGTGGCTGGTACTCGAGGTGCTCGGTGGGCGCGTAGCCAAAGAGGCCGTCGCGCTGCGCTTCCTGCACGCGGATGCTGGGCCAGACCTCGCCGTCGGAGAACACCGAGTGCGTGTGCAGATCCACCGCCAGCACCTGACGCCCATCGGCCAGCGGCGCGAACTCGAGACGGCGGGGGGGGCTGAGGGGCTCTGCAGCCTGCGCGCAGGTGCTGAGAAGCAGGGCGATGGCGAGGGCGCGGAGTTTCATCGGGCGTGGCTCGGGAGGGGGTTTGGCCGATGCTAGCAGATCGG
>CAIXOY010000410.1 GCA_903921135.1 uncultured Gammaproteobacteria bacterium | reverse complement strand
GTGCGCTCGGCGCGCTGGGTCGAAGACGGCCGCTTCGCCACCTCCTCAGGCGTGTCGGCCGGCACCGATCTCGCGCTCGCGCTGATCGCGCGCCATTTCGACCGTGCCACCGCCGAGCGCGTCGCGCGCGATGCGGAATACCTGTGGAACGCGAGCAGCGAGGTCGATCCTTTCGCCGCCGACGCCGCGCCCGCGACGCGCTGAGCGTGGCGGGCGGGTCCCTGCCGGCCGGCCGCGGAAGGCGGGGTCAGGTCTTCCATTTTTCATGGTCTCGCCTGCGACATTTCGCCCGTACCTTTGATCACTGCCCGCAGCCGCCTTCCGGTCTGCCATAGCCCCTGCGTTCATGTTGCAAAATGTAAGACCTGACCCCACTGCCTGCGATCCACCCGCTGAGGCTGTCGACATGACTCCCGCTGCACGCCCTGCAAGATCTCGCGCTGTACGCGTTCGCGCTTCGCTGTTCCTGCTGCTGTCGATGGCCACCGGTCTCGCCGCAGCAGCGGACGCGAGCGATCACCGCCCGTCTGAGTTCACCGAGGCCGATGCGTTTGCGCGCGCGGCGGTCGATGCGGGCGAAATCCCGTCGGCGGCCTATGCCATCGCCCGCAAGGGCGTGGTGCTGCATGCCGCCGCGGTCGGCACGGCCGATCGTGAGCGCAAGATCGCGGCGAGCCTGCAGACACCCTATGCGCTGGCGTCCTTAAGCAAACCGATCACCGCGACCGCGCTGCGCGTGCTGCAGCACGCCTCCGGCCTGTCGCTGGACGCACCGATCCAGGAGCTGCTGCCTGCGCTGGCGGCGCAAGACGGGCAGGCCGATCCACTGCAGGGCGTCACGCTGACGCGGCTGCTGCACCACACCGCGGGCTTGGGCACGTATGCGCAGATCCACTACGGCGATTCGATCGATGCAGCCGCGGCCCGGGCATCGATGGCGCAGCGGCCCTATCTGCGCACCGTGCAGACGCCGGGTCGGATCGCCGAGTATTCGAACCTTGGCTACGGCCTGATCGGCGATGCGATCGCCGCACGCACCGGCGTCTCGTTAGAGCGCTACCTGCAGCGTTCGGTGTTCACACCCTTGGCGATGCGCGATGCGTTTGTGTCCGGCACGCACGCCCATGCGGGCGCTGTCGCCTACGATGCGTCGCTGACACCGATCGGCCCGCTGTGGAACGACACACCGGGCGCGGGCAACGTGTTCGCGAGCGTCGACGACCTGCTGCGCTTCGGTGACTTTCATCTGGACCCTTCGCGCTTCGAAGCGATGCTCGCGCTGTTGCCCGCAGCGGAGGTCATGGCGATGCGCGATCCCGATAGCGACGGCGCCGCGCATCCGATGTATGGCGAGGCCTGGTACGGCCAAGGCTGGTATGTACGCGGCCCGGTCGCCGCACGCCAGCAGATCTGGCACGAAGGCGGCATGCCGGGCGCGAGCACCCTGCTTGTGCTCTATCCCGAGCAGGGCCTGGTGCTCACCGTGCTGGTCAACCGCAGCGACGCCCAGCCCTTCGTGCATGCACTGGCCGAACGCCTGCTGCGCACAGCGTGGCCCGAGGCGCCTGCACTGGGCTTGGACCCGATCGCCGGCTTCGCCGCCTTGAGCGCATCGACGCGCTTCCGCGGCGACTGGGCCGGCACGGTCACGGTCGATGGACAGGCGCGCAGCCTCAGCCTGCAGATCAATCCCGGAGGCGAGAGCCGGTTCGAGTACCTGTCCGGCGTCGAAGGCGAGACCGCGCCCATCGTTCGGACCTTCCAGGCGATCGTCCGGGGGAACTCGCTGGTCAGCGCCGTGCAGGCCCCCTGGCGTTCGGCCGACGCGCCGGACGGCGCGGCAGCGCTGCTGCTCAAGCTGAACCTGGGCGAAGACGACACCCTGTCAGGCGCTCTGGTGGCCTACGACGGGCCAGAGCGGCTGCGCTTCCTGCTGCCGTTCGCATTGACGCTGCGCCGGGTCGCGGCAGAGTCAACGCGCGCCCCGATGCGCTCGCCAGGGCGCTCACGGTGATCTACCGCCTGCTCGCCACGCACCTCGCGCACAAGGCCGGGTTCAGGTGCGAGGAGGCGGCCACCGGCGCGGTGACGCTGGTGCAGCGCTTCGGGAGCGCGCTGAATCTCAACATCCACCTGCACATGCTCTGCCTGGACGGCGTGTACGCACCGCGTCCCGACGGTGGGCTGCGCTTCACGCGGGTGAAGGCCCCGGAGCGGGAAGAGCTCGAGCACTTGGTGCAGCAGATCGCCGCGCGGTTGGGTCGGGCGCTCGAGCGCATGGGACTGTTGCAGCGCGATGCGGAGAGTGCGTGGCTGGACCTGCCGCCCGGGGAGGACACGGATGCGATGAGGCAACTCATCGGCAGCTCGGCGACCTACCGCATCGCGGTGGGGCCGCAGGCCGGGCGCAAGGCGCTGGTGCTGCGCACGATCACGGCGCTCGCGGGCGAGGAGCCGCGCAACGAGCGGGTGGCGAAGGCCCATGGATTTTCCCTGCACGCGGGCGTGAGCTGCGAGGCGCACCAGCGCGACGTGCGCGAGCGGCTGTGCCGCTATGTTGCCCGCCCCGCGGTGGCCGAGAAACGGCTCACGGTGAGTGCGCAGGGGAAGGTGGTGTACCTGCTCAAGACGCCGTACCGGGACGGGACGACGCATGTGGTCTTCGAGCCCTTGGACTTCATCGCGCGTCTGGCAGCGCTAGTGCCGAGGCCGCGTGTAAACCAGACCAGATACCACGGGGTACTGGCACCGAACCACCGCTGGCGTGCGGCGGTGACGCCGGCCGGAAGGGGCAGGGGGAAGAGGGTGGCTGCTCAGCCCGAGAAGTCCACGATCGAGCGGCATGTGGCGATGAGCTGGGCACAGCGGCTGAAGCGGGTCTTTGGCATCGACGTGGAGAGCTGCGTGCGCTGCGGCAAGGCGGTGAAGGTCATCGCCTGCATCGAGGAGCCGGTGCTGATCGAGCGGATCCTGGCGCATGTGCGGGGGAAGGCCGGGAGCGACACCGCCGCGCGCGGCCCGCCGTCGACGGGGCCACCGGTGAGTGCGTGAGCGGCGCACACGGAGCGCGCGCCAATCGGGAGCAGGGAGGCTGCGATCGGGGATCGGCAGGGAGCGGTGCTGCGCGCAGGCGAGGTGCGAAGGGAACCAGCGGACTATTCGCGCTGCGAAGGACGCTACGCGACCCCGGCAGGAGGCGGACGGCAGGGGCGATTCGCGGGTCCGTCACCCTCCAGGCGCCCTGAAGGCAGGGGATGGCAAGGCTGGCTTCGGTCTGGGGGGGGCTTTATCCTTCCTATACTTAACCCTCATCCCTTCGTACAGGTGCGCCGTCTCGGCACCGATACACTTCGAAAAACCTCACCCTGCGAGTCATCTGATGAAACGACCCATTTCGATGCCCTCCCCGCGCCGTCTCTTTGCCATCGCCGCCGCAGCGGTGGCGGTACCGATCGGTGTCGCTACAGTCCTGTGGCCCAGCGCTGACGCACAGAGCCAGAGCCCAGCCCCTCGCAGCGAGGCCACCGGAACGACCAGCGCGTCCGAGCCCGCCAAAGCTGCCGTGCGCTCCGACAAACCCGGCTATTCGCCCTATGCCACACGCAGCTACCCCACGCGCGTTTACTGGGGCGACCAGCACTTGCACACCTCGTGGTCGCCCGATGCGCTGGCCGGCGGCACACGGGTGACCCCCGAGGAAGCGCTGCGGTTTGCGCGCGGTGAAGAAGTGGTCTCCAGCACAGGCTTGCCGGTGAGACTGTCGCGTCCGCTTGATTGGCTGGCCGTCTCGGATCACTCCGATGCCATGGGCATCATGAGTGAAGTGAGGGCAGGCAACCCACAGCTGATGACCGACCCTACGCTCAAGCGCTGGAACCAGCAGATGAATGCCAGCGCCGAAGAGTCCATGAAAGTGGTGATGGAAGGCATCGCGCTGCAGAGCCAGGGCAAGCTGCCTGGGCCGATGCAGGACCCCACCGTGGCGAAGGACATGTGGCACAAGATGACCTCGATCATGGAGCAGTACAACGATCCGGGCCGCTTTACTGCGTTCATCGCCTATGAGTGGACGTCCAACTTCGGTGGTGGCAACAACCTGCATCGCAATGTCATCTACCGTGACGGCAAGGCACGGGCCGATCAGGTGCCGCCGCTCACCACGTTTGTGTCCGAGAACCCCGAAGACCTGTGGTCCTGGATGAAGTCGTACGAGGACAGCACCGGCGGGCGTGTGCTGGCCATCCCGCACAACGGCAATCTGTCCAACGGACTGATGTTTGCCACCACCACCTTCAAGGGCGATCCGCTGACCAAGGAATGGGCCCAGGCGCGCGCCAACTATGAGCCGCTGGTGGAGGTGACGCAGGGCAAGGGCACAAGCGAGCAGCACCCGTCGCTGGCACCCAATGACGAGTTCGCGCGCTTTGAAATCTGGGACAAGGGCAACCTGAACGTCGTGCCCAAGAAGCCCGGCATGATCCAGTTTGAATATGCGCGAGAGGCCTACAAGAACGGGCTGGCGATCGAGGCGCGGCTGGGCGCCAATCCGTTCAAATTCGGCCTGGCTGGCGGCACCGACAACCACACCGGTCTGACGACTGCCGAGGAAAACAACTTCTATGGCAAGTTTCCGTCGTCCGAGCCGAGCCCTAAGCGCTGGAGCGAAAACGCCTTCAACTTCGAGGGCCGCACGATCAAGGGCTGGGAGCTGGGCGCATCGGGCTATACCGGTGTCTGGGCCGCCGACAACACGCGCGAGGCCTTGTGGGATGCCATGAAGCGCAAGGAGGTGTATGGCACCACCGGGCCGCGCATGACCGTGCGCCTGTTCGGCGGCTTTGATTTCGAGCCGCAGGATGCCAATACCCGCGAACCTGCGACAGTCGGCTATCGCAAGGGCGTGCCCATGGGCGGTGACCTGAATCGTGCCCCCACCGGCAAGCGCCCGACCTTCCTCGTGGGTGCGCTCAAGGACCCGCTGTCGGGCAACCTCGATCGCATCCAGATCGTCAAGGGCTGGCTCGATGCGCAGGGCAAGACGCACGAGAAGGTCTATGACGTGGTGTGGTCCCAGGCCGCGACGCGCAAACCCGGCAAGGATGGCCGGCTGCCGCCGGTGGGCAATACGGTGGACATGAAGACCGGCACCTGGCGCAACACCATCGGCGAGCCCGAGCTCATGACCGTATGGAAAGACCCCAACTTCGATCCAAACCAGCGCGCCTTTTACTACGCCCGCGTCATCGAGATCCCCACACCGCGCTGGACGCTCGTCGACAGCCTGCGCTTCGGCATCAAGATGGGGCCGGAAGTACCGATGACGGTTCGCGAACGGGCCTACACCTCGCCGATCTGGTATTCGCCCTCGTGATTGTCGGCCGTCGCACACGGCATGGTGCTGAGGAGGCGCCGGCCGCATGAGCGTCGACCCGCGTGGCGCCGGGTGGCGCCGCTGGCTGCGCGAGCCGCTGGGTCATTTCCTGCTGATCGGGGCCGCACTCTTTGCGGCCTACAGTTGGATTGCGCCGGCTGATCCGGTCGGAGAGCGCATCGTCGTCACGCAGGCCGGCGCTGATGAACTGGCCCGGCAGTTCACCGCGCGCTGGGCGCGCCCGCCCACCGAACAAGAGCTGGCAGGCCTGATCGAGAGTTGGGTGCGCGATGAGGTGTTTTACCGCGAGGGCCTCTCACTCGGGCTGGATCGCGACGACCCGGTCATCAAGCGCCGCGTTCGGCAAAAACTCGAGGTGATGTCTGAGGAACGTCTGGCAGGCGATGCCCCGACCGACGCGCAGCTCAATGAATATCTGGCACGCCAGGCCGATCGGTTTCGGGTGCCAATGCGCGTGAGTTTCGAGCAGATCTACTTCGACGGCATGGCCCCGGTGGATGAGGTGGAGCAGGCCGTGGCTCAGGCACGGCGGGCCCTGGCACGCGGCGCCGATGCGGCCACGCTGGGTGCGTCCACGATGCTAGCGCGGCGTGTGGACGACGCGCCTCTCGACCTCATTGGGCGCGATTTCGGCAAGGCTTTTTCCGAGCGCTTGGCCGAGCTGACGCCCGGTGAATGGCAGGGGCCGATCGCCTCGAGCTATGGGGCACATCTGGTGCGCATCACGCAGCGCACGCCTGCCAGCGTACCCAACCTGGACGCGGTGCGCACGGCCGTGACCCGCGAATGGGAAAACGAGCGTCGCATCACGGCGGCCGCTCGCAGCTACGCGCAGATGCGTGAGCGCTATCAGGTGGTGATCGAACCTACGTTGCCAGCGGCGGCGGCGGCGCCAAACCGAACCGCCGGGCCGGCTTCGGTCCCTGCGCCCCCCACAGAGCCAGGTCGCAATCGGTGATCAACACACGGATCGTTCTGGCGTGGGCCCGTATGTTTCATCCTCAGCCACTGAGTCGGTCTGCAGCGGGTGCCCTGCGGGTACGTCTTGTCGGCGCGCTCGTGCTGACGCTTCTGGCCACGCTCGCTGCAGCCTTGCCTGCCCGTGCCGATGAATTCCGACCGGCTTATCTGCAGCTCGTGCAAATCGATGCCGAGTCCTGGGATGTGCTCTGGAAAGTGCCTGCGATCGATGAGTCCACGGTGCTCAAACTCAGCCCGGTGTTTCCTGCGGATACCGCACGCGTTGAGCAAATCCGCAGTACGTACGCACTAGGTACGGCAGTGCAGCGCTGGCGCATCCGTGTACCAGGCGGGCTCGCAGGTCAGTCGATCCAGTTTCCCGGGCTGGCTGCTCAACGCATCGACGTGCTGGTGCGGGTGGTTCGCAGCGACGGCAGCGAACAACTCGATCGCCTGTTGCCTACGGAACTGGCGATCCAGGTCAGCGAGAGCCCCGGGACCTTCGAGGTTGTTCGCACATATACGGTTCTGGGCATCGAACATATCCTGATCGGAATCGATCACCTGCTCTTCGTACTCGCGCTGCTGATCCTGGTGACCGACACGCGCCGGCTGATTGCCACCGTCACCGCCTTCACGCTGGCGCACAGCCTCACGCTGGTGGCAGCCACCCTGGGCTGGCTGCGCATCCCCGGGCCGCCCGTGGAAGCGACCATCGCGTTGTCGATCATCTTTCTGGCTGTCGAGATCATCCATGTGCGGCAAGGCCGCGCCAGCCTGACTGCACAACGGCCCTGGCTGGTCGCCTTTGCATTCGGCCTGTTGCACGGATTGGGCTTTGCAGGTGCGTTAGCCGAAGTGGGTCTGCCGCAGACCTCCATTCCGACCGCACTACTGTGCTTTAACCTGGGGGTAGAGATCGGCCAGCTGCTGTTCATTGGCGTGATCCTCGCGCTGATCGCTGCAGGCCGCGCCCTAGCCCGGCGCGCTGGCCTGCGTGCACCGATCTGGGCGTGGAAAGTGCCGCCCTATCTCATCGGCAGCGTGGCGAGCTTCTGGCTGATCGAGCGAATTGCAGCGTGGTGAGGCTTCGACACCGTGCTGGCAGGGACACTAAGTACTTTCATCGATTGGGGGTAGATGTCGCGGCAGATCCATGGCGTCATGAAGGAGGCGCAACACATCGATCACGTCACCATCCGACTCGCGCCCGACGCGAAACATGACGACATGACGCCCTTTGCGGCCCGTGCGGGCGACGTGAAGGGTAAAGATCCCCTTGAGAATATCGTCCCGCTTTCTTGCGCCCGACGCAGTCGGGTCGGTGGCCAGGGCATTCAGCGCTGCAACAATCGTTTCGGCGTAAACATGCGCTTGCACGTCGCCGAATTGGTCGATTGTCCAGAGCAGGATGTCCTCAAAGTCGACCTCGGCGACCGCCGTCAGGCGCACCCTCCACCTGCGCGCTCCTTCGCTCACTTCGAGCGCGTGGCCGTCTTTCGGCCAATTACCTTGTCGGCAATGTCGGTCAAATGACGGTTAAGTGCGGCGGGCGAGTCGAAACTGCGAAAGCGGCCGGCATCGATGTCGGCAATCCCGACACGGGCGGCCTCGCGCAGGGCGCGGAGTCGGGCGTTGTCTTGCGCTTCGCGATCCTCGATCAGACGCAGCCCTTCGCGCAGCACTTCGCTCGCGTTTTGGTAGCGCCCAGTTGACACGAGCTTTTCGACGAGGCGTGCCTGGTGATCGGTGAGAACGACATTGCGGGTTGGCATGAGGGTATCTCGAGCATCAATTTAAGTTGGCATACTATGCCAAAGAGCCCTTCACGCCGTCCCGAATGACCTGCGAAGGTCACCGGGCCCACACCTGCAACGCCCGATCGAGCGCCCTTATCCCTGCACCCGCCCCGAGGTCGCCGTCGTCCCCGCATCCACCGGCAGCACCGCACCGGTGATCCAGCGCGCCGCATCACTGGCCAGAAACACCACCGCCTCGCCCACATCCCAGCCGCTGCCCTCGACCTGTAGCAGCGAGCGCTTGCGACGCGACTCGCGCAGCTCAGGCGACATGCCGCCCGCATAGACCATCGGTGTGTAAACCATGCCCGGTGCCACGCAATTGGCACGAATACCCTGCCCGCTGGAGATGTTCTCGCTGCTCGACGAGCGCGTGCGCATCGTCACGCTCGCGGCCACGCCGGGGCCGGTGCGCTCGCGCAACGGGCCAGCGGTAATCGCGGAGCGCGCGCTGGCGGATGCCGGCGCGCTCGATCTGCTGCTGGTGCCGGGCGGATTGGGCACGCGGCGTGCGGTCGATGATGCCGCTTTCGTCGATGCCATCGCGCGGCTTGGCGGAC
>CAIXOY010000409.1 GCA_903921135.1 uncultured Gammaproteobacteria bacterium | reverse complement strand
GCCCGCCTGCCCGCCGAGGGGCGGCGGATCGAGCGCTTCGATCGTGAGCGGTATCTGGAAGCCCACCTGATTGACGATGCAGTTGCGGCTCTCGAAGTAATGACGCGTGGTGATCTGTCCCGCGCCGGGTGCCAGAGGGAGCCAGTTCCCGGAGGCGGGTTTGTCGGGGCTCACGATGATGCTGTAGTTGCCGTCCTGATCTGCCGTGATGCCGGTGTCATCCAGCGCCGCCGTCGAGCGGCTGGCTGCACCGCCGTTGCCACTGCCGGCCTCCACGGTGAAGGAGGTGAACGTGGCGCCGGCGAGATTCCCGCGGATGCGGTAGCTGCGTCCCTCGCGCACCGGCGCGAAGAAGTAGAGCGCGTCGGGGTTGTCACCAAGCAACTTGCGGGCTGGCGTTACATACGGCGTGAAGACGGGGCGCTCAGGGTCTGCCTCCAACCAGAAATTGATCCCCGCGTTCAGGATGTGGAGCAGCAACCGCTCTCCCTCGGCGATATCGTCCGGGCTTTGTATGCGCCACGGCACATCCAGATACTGTTTCTGCAATTCATCGCATGCGGCCAGCAAGGACTCTAGCGCTGTCCTGCTGAGTGCAGGCGGCGGGGCAGGGTTGGCCGACAACACGGGCGAGGCTGCGGCAGCGACTCCCCCAAGGGCAGTGGTCGCGAGCAGGAATCCTCTTCGTTCCATGGACGTTGCGCTCCGGGCTTTTGCGGGACTATACCCACAGCGACTCCCGGGAGGCATTACGGCGAGGCAAGCCGGGCGTTGGCGGGCTACCATCCCGCCCGGACAAGGGGATGTACTAATGTCAGATGGCGGCAGGGTTCTGGACGTTCTGGTGGTAGGGGCGGGCTTCGCTGGCATCTGTGCCGGCAAGAAACTCCTGGATGCCGGCATCACCGACTTCCTTATCGTGGAGAAAAGCGGTGGTATCGGGGGAACCTGGTGGGAGAACACCTACCCGGGCGCCGCCTGTGATGTGGCCTCGCACCTGTACTGTTTTTCCTTTGCGCCAAACCCTGACTGGTCGCGCAAGTACTCGCCTCGTCCTGAAATCCAGGCCTATCTCGAGCGGTGTGTGGACCGTTTCGGCCTGCGTCGTCACTTGCGGCAGGGACGGGAACTCGTCCGGCTCGAGTTCCAGGACGAGCAGGGAGTCTGGCGCGCGCATTTCAAGGATGGCGAGCAGCGCGATGCCAGGCACATCATCCTCGGCAATGGCGGACTGCACCTGCCCAAACTTCCGGACATCCCCGGCATAGAGACCTTCGCCGGCCGCTGGATGCACTCGGCCAGTTGGAAAAAAGGTTTCAATCTCAATGGGTTGCGTGTGGCGATCGTCGGCAGCGCTGCAAGCGCCATCCAGATCCTGCCGGCAATCGCACCGCGGGTGGCGCAGGCCACCCTCTTCCAGCGAACACCGAACTACATACTCCCGAGGGAGGACAAGGCGTATCCGGAGTGGCAGAAGCGGATTTTCCGGTACCTCCCGGGTGCGCTCCGGCTCTACCGGCTGGGGATATTCCTGCGGATGGATTTGCTGCTCTATCCGATCACGCGTGCAGAATCCGGACTCCGCTCCAAGGCGCGCCGGATGATGCTCTCGTTCATGCGACGGCAGGTCGCCGACAGTGCCCTGCACCCCAAGCTGACGCCAGATTACGAAATGGGCTGCAAACGCATCCTGATTTCTGACGATTTCTTTGCGAGTCTTAACCGCCCCAACGTGGAGCTGGTGACGGAGGGGATCAGCAGCGTGGAGGAGACGGGCATCCGTACGCGCGACGGACGCCTCCACGAGGCAGACCTGATCGTCTACGCCACAGGCTTCGATCTGGAAGGCCATATGCTCGGCGTCGACATCAAGGGGCCTGGCGGGCGCTCGCTTGCCGCTCAGTGGGCAGATCTGCCCACGGCCTATAACGGCTGCTGTGTACCGGGGATGCCGAACCTGTACCTGGTGACGGGCCCGAACACCGGGGTGGGAACCACCTCCATTGTTTTCATGATCGAACAGGAGGTCGGTTTCATCCTGCGCTGTATCCGGACGGCCGGGCGCAGGGCGTTGATGCAGGTAAAGGAGTCGGCATGCGCGGCTTACAACTCGGAGTTGCAGGCGGCCTTGCAGCAGACGGTGTGGGCCAGCGGTTGCAAGACCTGGTACCGGCGCGATGACGGGCGGATCTCCACGCTGTATCCCTGGAGTGCCATGCGATTCCGTCGGCAACTGCGCCGCCTCTGTCTGGGCGATTTCGATATCATAGATAAATAGCTATTAAACAATTGTTTGAAGGACTTATCTAACGTGGCGTATGAGATTGATTCTGAAGGGCTACACCCGCGGGAACGGCTTTTTTCTGGCCCATGCCGTGATTGGTTACTCTCTATTTCGGCCATTTAATGTCCTCAACCTCAATTATTATCCCTG
>CAIXOY010000408.1 GCA_903921135.1 uncultured Gammaproteobacteria bacterium | reverse complement strand
GAGCGCAAGGGCTGCAGCCCGAAATGCAGCCACGCGGCGCGCGTCGCCATGCGCCCGCGCGGCGTGCGCAGCATGTAGCCCTGCTGGATCAGGTAGGGCTCGAGCACATCCTCGATGGTGCCACGCTCCTCGCCGATGGCAGCCGCGAGACTCTCGACGCCCACCGGGCCGCCGTCGAATTTCTCGATCATGGC
Source organism: uncultured Gammaproteobacteria bacterium (assembly GCA_903921135.1). Classification (GTDB taxonomy): domain Bacteria; phylum Pseudomonadota; class Gammaproteobacteria; order Pseudomonadales; family UBA5518; genus UBA5518. Next base: position 10,414 of record CAIXOY010000408.1, on the reverse strand, counting down.
GAGCAGCAGACGGCGATCCATGTGGTCGAAGCCCTGCTGGTCCACGGCCAGCAGGTTGAGTGCCTCGTCGGCAATCGCCAAGCTCACCTTGCCGCCGTGACGCACCTCGGCAAAATCGCGGACGCGGCGCAGCAGGCGGTTCGCGATCCGCGGCGTGCCGCGCGCACGGCGCGCGATTTCACGCGCACCGGCCTCCTCCATCTCGATGCCGAAGATGCGGCCAGAGCGCGCAACGATGGTGGTCAGGTCTTCCACCGAATAGAACTCGAGGCGCTGCACGATGCCGAAGCGATCGCGCAGCGGCGAGGTGAGCAGCCCTGCGCGCGTAGTGGCGCCCACCAGCGTGAACGGCGGGAGGTCGAGCTTGATGGAGCGCGCCGCGGGCCCCTCGCCGATCATGATGTCGAGCTGGAAGTCTTCCATCGCCGGGTAGAGCACCTCCTCGACGTTGGGGCTCAGCCGGTGGATCTCGTCGATGAACAGCACATCACGCGGCTCGAGGTTCGTGAGCAGCGCGGCGAGATCGCCCGCGCGCTCGAGCACCGGGCCCGAAGTGCTCTTCACCGCCACGCCCATCTCGTTGGCGATGATGTGGGCAAGCGTTGTCTTGCCGAGGCCGGGCGGCCCGAAGATGAGCGTGTGGTCCAGCGCCTCGCGACGCCCGCGGGCCGCGGCGACGAAAATCTCCATCTGCTCGCGAACGGCGGGCTGCCCGACATAGTCCGCGAGCATGCGCGGCCGGATGGCGCGGTCCAGCGCGTCTTCGTTGCCGGCGCCCTGGGGCGCAACCAGCCGATCGTTCTCGATCATCGGCACGTCCTCACTTCGCCCCCATGCCTTTGAGGGCACGGCGGATCAGTTCTTCGCTGGTGGCCACATCGTCTCCCTGCGCAGCGGAAATGGCGCGTGCCGCCTCCTGAGGCTTGTAGCCAAGTGCGATCAGCGCGCTCTCGGCATCGGCGAGCATGCGGTTCCGGCCGGCTGCGGCGATATCCGGCGCCGCGACACTGCCCCGCGCGGCGGCGAGATCGGGGCGCCATTCGCGCAGCCTGTCGCGCATCTCGACGATCAGCCGCTCGGCGGTTTTCTTGCCTACGCCGGGAATGCGCACCAGCGCACTGGTGTCGTTGCGCTGCACGCACAGAACGAACTCGTCGGCGTCCATGCCAGAGAGGATCGCGAGCGCAAGCTTGGGCCCTACGCCGCTCACCTTCACGAGCGTCCGGAAGAGTTCGCGCTCCTCGCGCGTCCAGAAACCGAAGAGCTGTTGTGCGTCTTCGCGAACGGCGAAGTGCGTGTGCAGTACCACTTCCTGGCCAATGGGCGGCAAGCGCACGACGGTGCCCAGCGGAGCCTGCAGTTCGTAGCCCACGCCGTGTACGTCAAGAAGGATGTCCGGGGCCTGCTTCTCGAGCAGGATGCCGCGCAGTCGTCCGATCATGCCTTGGCTCTCCCGATACTGCGCCAGCGCACGCCGGCGCGGCGGGTGGCTCGCGCCAGTGGGAGGCGCGCCATGCTCTCGGCGGTGTGAGCATGGCACAGGGCTGCAGCCAGCGCATCGGCGGCATCGGCCTGTGGCGTGGCGGGCAGGCCCAGCAGGGTGCAGACCATGTGCTGCACCTGGGTCTTCTCGGCTTTGCCGGTGCCCACCACCGCTTGCTTGATGCTGCTGGGGGAGTACTCGAACACCGCGAGCCCTCGCACTGCGGCCGCCACGATGGCAGCACCGCGCGCCTGACCGAGCTTGAGCGCCGATCCTGCGCTCTTGGACATGAACACCTCTTCGATGGCGAGTTCCGTGGGCGCGTGCTCTTCGATGATCGAAGAGACGCCCTCGTAGATTTTCTGCAGCCGTATCGCCAGCGACTCTGCCGGTGAGAGCCGGATGCAGCCGCTGGCGAGGTAGCTCGTCTTTCCGCCCGCGGCGCGTACCACGCCGAAGCCGGTCAGTCGCGATCCCGGATCGATACCCAGGATCACCCGCATCTCAGGCGCCGCGCAGGCGTATGTGCAGGTCTTTCAGTTGTCCGTCCTCGACCACGCCCGGCGCCTCGGTGAGCAGGCAACTCGCCGTTTGCGTCTTCGGGAAGGCAATCACGTCACGGATCGAGTCAGAGCCCGTCATCAGCATCACCAGACGGTCGAGTCCGAAGGCGAGACCACCGTGCGGCGGCGCACCGAAGCGCAGCGCATCGAGAAGGAAGCCGAATTTCTCGCGCGCTTCGTCTTCGCCGATACCGAGAATGCGGAAGACCTGCTGCTGCATCTCGCGCGTGTGGATACGGATCGAGCCGCCGCCGAGTTCGGTACCGTTCAGCACCATGTCGTAGGCGAGCGAGACAGCTTCACCTGGCTTGGCCGCCAGATCTTCAGGGGAACAGGCCGGACGCGTGAACGGGTGGTGGAGCGGCGTCCAGCGGCCCTTGTCGTCTTTCTCGAACATCGGGAAATCGACGACCCAGAGCGGCGCCCAACGGCAGGTGTAGAGGTTCAGATCAGCACCCAGGCGGCAGCGCAGCGCGCCGAGCGCCTCGTTCACCACCTTCGCCTTGTCCGCGCCGAAGAACACCAGATCGCCATTTTGCGCGCCCGTGCGCTCCAGTACCGCGCGGCGTACCGGCAGCGGCAGGAACTTCACGATCGGGGACTGCAGTCCCTCTTCGAGGTCGTTGACGTCATTCACCTTGATGTACGCAAGACCCCGCGCGCCGTAGATGGCAACGAATTGCGTGTAGTCGTCGATCTGCTTGCGGCTGAGCAGGCTGCCACCGTTTGGTACGCGCAACGCAGCGACGCGCCCCTCGGAATCCTTGGCGGGGCCCGAGAACACCTTGAACTCCACTTCGCCCATCAGGTCGCGGAGTTCGACCAGCTCGAGCGGGACCCGCAGATCAGGCTTGTCGCTGCCATAGCGATCCATCGCCTCGGCCCAGGTGAGCCGCGGGAAGGTCCCAAGATCGACCTCGAGAACAGATGCGAAGAGTTGGCGCACCATGTCTTCCGCGGTCGCAGTGATGGTGTGCTGGTCTGCGAACGAGAACTCGATATCCACCTGCGTGAACTCGGGCTGACGATCAGCGCGCAGGTCCTCATCGCGGAAGCACTTGGCGATCTGGTAGTAGCGGTCCACGCCCGCCACCATCAGGAGCTGCTTGAAGAGCTGCGGTGACTGCGGCAGCGCGAAGAAACGGCCAGGCTGGGTACGGCTGGGCACGAGGTAATCGCGCGCGCCTTCCGGCGTAGCGCGGGTCAGGATCGGCGTTTCGACTTCCATGAAGCCGTTCGCGCCCAGGAAATTGCGGATCGCGAGCGTTACCTCGGAGCGCAGGCGCAGGTTGTTCAGCATCTCGGGACGGCGCAGGTCGAGGTAGCGGTATCGCAGCCGCGTTTCCTCTCCTACCTTCGCATGCTCGTCGAGCTGGAAAGGCGGCGTGTCCGAGGTATTCAGGATCTCGAGGTCGAGGCCGTAGACCTCGATCTCGCCCGTGGCCATGCCCGGGTTGACGGTGGCAGGCGAACGGGCGCGGACACGGCCGCGCACACGGAGCACGTACTCGCTGCGCACGCGGTCGGCCATCTCGAAGTGCTGGCCTGAATCCGGATCGAAGACCACCTGCACGATGCCCGCGCGGTCACGCAGGTCGATGAAGATCACACCACCGTGGTCGCGCCGGCGATCAGCCCAGCCGCAAAGCGTGATTTCCTGGCCGGCGTGGGCGGCGCGAATATCGCCGCAGTAGTGGGTGCGCATGGTGTGCAGGTTCCCTTGAACGTGTGTGTCAGGCGGTGCCGGAAGCGGCAGCAGGTGCGGGCGTGCTGGACGCCGATGATGAGGACGAGGAAGAAGAAGAGGAGGAAGAGGACGAAGAATCCGAAGATCCGCCCGAATCCCCCGCGAGGTTCTTTTTCCCGCTCTTCTTGAAATCAGTCTCATACCAGCCGCCGCCTTTCAGGCGGAATCCGGCTGCGCTGATCTTGCGCCGGAGATCGTCCTTGCCGCACTGCGGGCACAGGCTGAGAGGTGCGTCAGACAGCTTCTGCAACTTCTCGAGTTCATGGCTGCAGGACTGGCACTGGTACTCGTAGATGGGCATCGTTTCTCCTCCGGGGACTGCACGGCCGTTCTACCGGGCGCGGATCGGATCTGGACCACGCCCCGTCAAAAAGCGGCGGATTATACCCACCGCGACCAGCACGAACACCCGCGAAACACGCGCATTGACCGGGCAAACACGGGCTGGCGCAAGAATTCGCGCAATGTCTGTTGCCGCGCTGTATTGAATCGATTATATATGTGCCCGCCGCTGCCGGAGACGCGAGAAACGGCGGCATTTACGGCACTAAAACGGGTTTCGTACCCGCACAGGCCCTCTCGTCAAACCCCCAAAACAGAGAAGGAACACACATGGCCAAGAAACCCGCCGCGAAGGCAGCGCCGAAGAAGGCTGCACCCAAGAAAGCCGCCGCGAAGGCCGCTCCCAAAGCAGCACCGAAAGCCGCACCGAAAGCAGAATCGAAAGCCGCTCCCAAGAAAGCCGCTGCAGCTCCCAAGCCCGCAGCAGTGAAGGAGCGCTGGGGCAAGTCGCAGATCCTGAACGAGCTCTCCACCCGCGCCGGCATCACCCGCAAGCAGGCTTCCTCGGTTGTAGAGGAACTGGGCGGCATCATCGGCCGTCACATCGGCAAGAACGGCCCCGGCATGTTCGTACTTCCCGGCATGCTGAAAATCAGCACCAAGAAGAAGCCCGCTGTGAAGGCAGGCCTTCGCAAGCACCCGATTACCGGTGAAATGATCCAGGGCAAGGCGAAGCCCGCATCGGTAACGGTTCGCGTACGTGCACTGAAGAAGCTGAAAGATCTCGCCAACTGAGATCCTCCGCCTCTGGCGCAAAAACCCCCCGCGAGAAATCCGGGGGGTTTTTGTTTGGGGGCAGCGCAGCGCTCAGGCGGTTGCCAACCCCATGTCGGCCAGCAATTCGCGCAACTCGGCGAGTGCGGATGCCGCAGCCTCCACCGTGTAGGGCGCCATCGGCACCACACCCCATATCGGTCGCGGCCACGCGGCGTCAGCTTCGCGTCGCACCACATGATGCACGTGCAACTGCGGCACCTGATTGCCCAGCGCCGCCACGTTCAGTTTGCCGCCACCGAAGTGCGTCATGATCCTGCGTCCCACATCGGCTGACTCCTGCCAGAACACCGCGAGATCTGCAGCGTCGAGTTCGTAGAGCTCACGCAGCCCTGCGCGACGCGGCACCAGCACCAGCCACGGGTAGTTGGCATCGTTCATCAGCAGCACGCGATCGAGCGCAAGATCACCCACCACGAGGCAATCCTTCGCGAGTTGCGGATGCAGTTCGAAACCATTGCCTGACTGCGACATCGTCACGCTCTCCGGAGGGGGTTTTCCTGTACGCCCGCGCAGGCGGGAACGTAGAATCCCGCGGACATTAGGCCCGAAAACCGCCGGACACAAGCAGCATGCGCGCGAGCCAGATTCTCATCGCCACCCTCAAGCAGACACCCGCCGACGCCGAGGTGATCAGCCACCAGTTGATGCTGCGCGCGGGCCTGATCCGACGTCTCGCATCGGGGCTCTACACCTGGCTGCCGCTGGGACTGCGGGTGCTCCGCAAGATCGAAGGCATCGTGCGCGAAGAGATGAACCGCAGCGGCGCACAGGAAGTGTTGATGCCCGTGGTGCAGCCGGCGGAACTCTGGCAGGAATCCACGCGCTGGGAGCAGTACGGCCCGGAGCTTCTGCGCATCGCCGACCGTCACGACCGCCCCTTCTGCCTCGGCCCTACCCACGAGGAAGTCATCACCGACATTGCCCGCAACGAGCTCCGCAGCTACCGCCAGCTGCCGGTCAATTTCTACCAGATTCAGACCAAATTCCGTGACGAGATCCGCCCCCGCTTCGGCGTGATGCGCGCGCGGGAATTCATCATGAAGGACGCCTACTCCTTCCACCTCGACGCCGACTCGCTCGACGACACCTACCAGGAGATGTACCGCGCCTATTCGCGGGCCTTCGACCGCATCGGGCTCGATTATCGCGCGGTGATCGCCGACACCGGCAGCATCGGCGGCAGCGCCTCGCACGAGTTCCACGTGCTGGCAGACTCTGGCGAGGATGCCATCGCCTTCAGCACGGGCAGCAGCTACGCCGCCAACGTCGAGAAAGCCGAAGCACTCGCCCCCGCCACGCGCGAAACACCTTCAGGGGCTGCACAAAGCCTTGTCGCAACGCCCGGCAAGCACACCATCGCCGCCGTGGCGGAGTTCCTGGGCGTCGCCGCCTCGCGCGTCGTGAAGACGCTGGTGGTGGCGGGCGAAACAGGGCTGGTCGCTCTCGTCGTGCGCGGCGATCACCAGCTGAACGCGATCAAGGCGCAGTGCCACCCGCTGGTGGCAGACCCGCTGCGCATGGCAACAGACGTCGAAATCACCGCGGCGATGGGGGCGCGCCCGGGCTCACTCGGGCCCGTAGGTCTGTCCATACCGGTGCTGGTGGATCGCGCGGCGGCAGCGCTCGCGGACTTCGTCTGCGGCGCCAACCAGGACGATCACCACCTGCTGAACGTGAACTGGGGCCCGGGCTGCGAGCCCACCGAAATCTGCGACCTGCGCAATGTCATCGATGGCGACCCGAGCCCCGACGGCGCCGGCGAACTCGTGGTGCGCCGCGGGATCGAGGTAGGCCACATCTTCAAGCTGGGCACCAAGTACAGCTCGGCGATGAAAGCCACGGTGCTGGACGAGGCCGGCGCCGAGCGCGTGATGGTGATGGGCTGCTACGGCATTGGCGTATCGCGCATCGTGGCCGCGGCCATCGAGCAGAACCACGACGAGCGAGGGATCATCTTCCCGGATGCGATCGCGCCTTTCGCGGTGGCGATCTTGCCGCTTGCCTACCAGAAATCCGCGGCCGTGCGCGAGGCCGCCGACACGCTCTACGCGAGCCTGCAAGCTGCCGGCATCGACGTGCTGCTGGATGATCGCGACGAACGCCCGGGCGTGAAGTTTGCCGATATGGAGTTGCTCGGCATCCCGCACCACATCGTCATCGGGGAGCGCTCGCTCGCCAACGGCATGCTGGAGTACAAGCACCGCGCCGGCGCCGAGCGCGCCGAAGTGCCTGCGGCCGAGGCTCTCGCCTTCCTGCAGCAGCGCATACGCAGCCGCTGAGACGCCTTCAGCGCGGCCCCTTGGCGGGCCGCGCGGATCAGCCCTCGCGGAGCCAGCGCGCCACGTCCTCGGCGAAGTAGGTGAGGATGAGATCCGCGCCCGCGCGACGGAACGCCATCATGGTCTCCATCACCAGCGCGCGCTCTTCCATCACGCCGGCCGCGACAGCGGCTTTCATCATCGCGTACTCACCGCTCACCTGGTAGACGGCGAGCGGGCGCTGGCTGTGGGCGCGGATATCGGCGATCACGTCCAGATACGCGATACCGGGCTTCACCATGAGGATGTCGGCGCCTTCCATCTCGTCCTGCATGGATTCAGCGAGCGCCTCGCGGCCGTTGCAGAAATCCATCTGGTAGGCCGAGCGGGTGCCCTTGAAGCTACTGTCGACCGCGTCGCGGAAGGGCCCGTAGAACGCCGAGGCGAACTTGGTCGAGTAGGACATGATCGGGATGTGCGAGAAGCCCTCCGCGTCCAGCCCCGCACGCATGGCGGTAATCATGCCGTCCATCATGCCCGAGGGCGCGAGCATGTCGACGCCGGCACGCGCAGCGGTGACGGCCTGACGCTGCAGGTTGGAGAGCGTTGCGTCGTTCAGGACTTCCTCGCCGTGCACCACGCCGCAGTGGCCGTGATCGGTGTACTCGCAGAAACAGTTGTCGCTGATCACCACCATATCGGGCGCCGCAGCACGGGCGCTACGCACCATGCGCGCGAGCAACCCCTCGGGGTTCCAGGTATCGCTGCCTACCTCGTCCTTGTTGCGCGAGACGCCGAAGAGGATCACCGCACGAATGCCCGCCTCCCAGGCGCGGGCTACGGCATCGCCCAGCCCCGCTTCGGTGTGACGCACCACGCCGGGCATGCTGGCGATGGGCACGGGCGCGGAAATGCCCTCTTCGACGAAGATCGGGAGGATGAGGTCGGTGGCGCTCAAGCGCGTCTCGCGCACCATGCCGCGCAGGTTCGCGGTGCGGCGCAGGCGCCGGAAACGGAATTCAGGAACGGGCAGTGGCGTGCTCATGGTCCGGGGCTCCCGTGGGACTGGCGCAGGTGACGATGCCGGATTATCGGCTTCGTCGCCTGCGGTGGTCCACGGGTTCCGTGGCAGATCAGGCCGCGCCGTCGAGTATCCCCGTGAAACCACTGGGCGCGTGGCGCCCGAAGCAGATCGTCTCCAGCGTGCCCACGCCCGTGCGATCGCCCATCCGCGCACGCACCAGCTGGTGCGCGTGGATGTGCGCGGGGTCGAGCGGATGCTGTTCTGCCACGCGCCACGATTCGGCACCGATCAGCAGCTCGCCCTTCCACACACCGTGGCCCCACTCGGGGTGGCTGTAACCGATGCCCTTCATGAGGAAATCGAGCACGGGCTCGAGTGTGATGGTGTGCACGGTGCCGCCAGGTTCAACCAACTCGATCTCCGCGCCGGCGGCGCGGCGCGTGCCGCTCTTCCAGCGCACGCTGTGGCGCGCCTCGTGGATCTCCTTCAGGCCAGCGTCCACCGCAGGAATGCTGGCCGGGTCGTCGTAGGCGGGCATCAGGCAAGCGCCGAGTTGCTGGGTCTCGCCGTTGCGCCCCTGGAAGGTATTGAACTGCGTGCAGACATCGCCGAAATCGATGGGTGCCCAAAACCAGTACACGCCCGGCTCGCCGTTCAGCAGCCCCGGCGCACCGCCCTCGGGCTCGCCCACCGGGCGCACGCCCCAGGACTTGTCACGCGCACCCGCGGTACGTGCGGCCTTCACCTCCTGACGCTGGCCGTTCACGCTGAAATAGCCTTCCCAGCAGCCGAACTGCGTGAAGCGGCTGGTGTGCATGATGAGCCTGCCATCGTCATGCAGCACACTGCGCGGCTCCTCGGCGGCAACGGATCGCGCGGTGAACACGAGCTCGCATTCGATGCCTGTCTCGTTTGGCGCGATCCGCACGCGCACGCGCCGCAGCGGTTCCAGCACCTGCACGCTGAGCGGCCCCACGCTGGTCTCGGCGCGGTCACGCGGTGCGCGCCGCGAGGCGTGAAAGCTGTGCTGCACGCCATCGACTACCACGCTGAAATGCCCGTCCATCACGCGGCGGTTCGGATAGAGCCCGAAGCCGATCTCGAAGAGGAAAGCGCCGTCGCGGTCGAAGCCGTTGAACCAGTAACGGTCGTAGAAATTGCGGTCGCTCTGCGAGGGCTGTGCGACAGGCTCGTGGGTCTGGTGGATGCAGTAATCGTCGAAGGACGTGATCATGGTGCGCTCCGGTGTGCAGGCAGAGGCACTATCAGGCGCGGCCCGCGAACGGGCAAGTTACGGCCGATTCACGCAGCCCCGGGCAGCGCTGAGCAATCGAGTGCGAGTGCGAGCGGCGGCAGCGGATCGAGCGTTGGCGGCTGTTCACCCAGTGCCGCCCGGAATGCCTTGAACACACGCGGTTTCTGCAAGGGATAGAGGCCACGCAGCGTGGCCAGAGCCGAGCGCACGACAGGCCAGTCGGTGTCTTTGACCTCGACCGCCCGCAGCCCACTGGCGCCGGCGACGACGGCCGCTGCAGAGAACCTTGCGGCATCTCCCTCCGACAGCACGCTGAGGACCACACTGAGGGATGCCGATACCTGTTCGATGCGCGGGAAACGCGGCCGCGCACTCGCAGCACGCCCCGCGTTGGCGCCCAGGTGATGCTCGAGCAACGCCGCCACGGCGAATTCGCGCATGTCCAGACGGCCATCCAGTGCCGCCAACGAGGCGGCCGCCTCGATCAGCCGCTTTCGCGCATCGGCATCCCGATGTTTGAGCGCCGGCATCGCGAGTTCGAGAACCGTGATGGCGCCTGCAGCAGCAAGTTGCTCCCGCATGGCATCGGGCAACACGGCTGCGTGCGGCTCGAGGATCCCGAGTTGCCCGGGTGTGAGCGGGAGCACCGGATCCAGCAGCGCATTCAGCGCGAGCGCCACGGCCAGTTCGGGATGCCGGCACCCCGCACGCAATGCAGGATCCGGTTCATGGAGAGCCGATTCGGGCGGCTGGTGCGGACTGAACTCCAGTACGCCCGCAGCGGGAATCACATACTGCGCGCCCGGCGCGGAAGCAGCCACCAGCGACACCGTAACATCCTCGTCCTGATCGAACGACACAGGTTGCGGCTCCTGCGCCGGAAACTCCCCGCCCCAGGAGGGATCGAGCGCGCGAATGCGGTCGGGAAGCGGCGGATGTGTGGCGAAGAGTCCGAGAAAACGGCT
>CAIXOY010000407.1 GCA_903921135.1 uncultured Gammaproteobacteria bacterium | reverse complement strand
GCAACGATCCGCGCATCACGCCGCTGGGCGCCTTCCTGCGCCGTACCAGCATTGACGAGTTGCCGCAGCTGCTGAATGTGCTGCGTGGCGAGATGAGCATGGTAGGCCCCAGGCCCGTGCTGGACGCCGAACTCGAGCGTTACGGCGCTGACCGTCTCTGGTACACCTCGGTGCGCCCGGGTGTGACAGGTTTGTGGCAGGTGAGCGGGCGTAACAGTACCTGCTACGCGCGTCGTGTTGCGCTCGACATCGAGTACGTGCGCAGCCGCTCGGCGCGGCTCGATGCTTTCATCCTGCTGAAGACGGTCTACGTGGTGCTGTTCCGCGTCGGGGCGCACTGAACGGGCCCGGCTTCACCGAACTGTCACACGCGCTGAATAGGCTTCGATTCCCGGCTGCAGCACCCGCTGCATGCAGGTCCCCGGCCCACGAATCCAGAGAGATCCCGCCACCGTGCGCATCATCCGGTCCGCATTCCTGCTGCTGACGGCACTCGCCGCCGGCGCCTGTTCCGAAGTCGTGCCGGGCCTGAACGTGGCGAAGGTCGACGAGGGTGTACACGTCTTTGGCGAGAAGGAGGGCACTGCTCGCGGCTCCGAGTGGCCGCCGTACGGGCCCCGCGCGGTGCCACCGCCGCCCTCGGCCGTGGCCGCCGCAGAGCCCGCGCCGCTCGGCAAGTACGAGGTGGTGAGGGTCTCGCCGCAGGTGGTGGCCGGCTTGCGCCAGCAGCAGGCCGCGTCTGCCCGTGATGCCGTAGCCGGCCTGCCCGTGGTGAGCCCTGCAGATGTGCCGCCGGAGTACCGCATGGGCCCCGGGGATGTGGTGCTGGTGTCGGTGTGGGAGCACCCCGAGTTCTCGCAGCCGGTCACCGGCGGAGACAACAACCTGGCGGAAAAAGAAGGCCGCATCGTCGCGGCGGACGGTTCCCTGTATTACCCCGTCGTCGGCACCCTGCGTGCTGCGGGGCTCACGGTCCGCGAACTGCGCGAGGTCTTCGCCCAACGCCTTGCGGGGCTGGTGGTGGACCCCAAGGTCGACGCCAAGGTGCTGTCTTACCGGGCGCACCGCGTGCAGGTCACGGGTGAGGTGCGCAAGCCGGGCACGATCACGCTGGACGACACGCCGAAGGGCATCCTGCAGGCCATCGACGCGAGCGGCGGCCTTGCCGAGGGCGCGAGCCGCAGGCGAGCCGTGCTGGTGCGCGGCGAGCAGCGCTACAGCATCGATATCGCCTCGCTGCTCTCGGGCGAGGGGCCCGGTGGCAACGTGCTGCTGCAACCAGGGGACCACCTCCACGTGCCCGACCGCGCCCGCGACAAGGTCTACATGCTCGGCAGCGTGAAGGAACAGCAGCCGGTGATCATGCAGGACGGCTCGATCCCGCTGGTCGAGGCCCTCAGCGCAAGCGGTGGCCTCGACACGCTGCGCGGCAACGATTCGGGTGTGCTGGTGTTCCGCCTGAACGAGGCGGGCAGCGCAGCCTCGGCCTCCGTTTACGCCCTCGACATGAGCTCTGCCGAAGGCATGCTGCTCGCCAGCCAGTTCCCGCTGCACGCGCGCGACATCGTCTATGTGATGGCCACCGCGCTCTCGCAGTACAACACCGTTATCGAGCAGGTCTTCCCGACGGTGAACACCGTCTGGGTGGGCGATCAGATCCAAGGGATCGAGTAATTCCCACGTGGCCGCACAAGCACCCGACAGCACATCACCCGCTCTGCCGCCGCCGGTCTATCGCGTGGCCGACGAGGTCAATATCCACGCGCTCTTCGATCTGCTGCGTGCGGGGCGCCGCACGGTGTTCGGTGTGGCGGCGGTGGTGTTTGCCGCGGCGTTGCTGGCTTGCGTGCTGGGGGAGCAGAGCTTCCGGTCCAGCGGCTTGCTGCGCGTGAACGATGAGCGGGCAACCCCGGCGGGAACTCTCAGCACCGATGCCGCGTCCTCCCTGCTCGGGCAGCCCGACAAGGTAGCAAGCGAAATCGAGATGATCCGCTCGCGGCGCGTGCTGGACGAAGTTCTGCGGGGCCTCGCGCTGGACACCGTGGTGGAGCCCTCGCGCTTTCCGCTGGTGGGCACGCTCGTGGCCCGGCTGAACGGCCATCGCAGCGAGCCGGTGCAGGCGCTGCCGGGGCTTGGCCGCTGGGCCTGGGGCGGTGAGCAGATCCGCGTCGAAAGCCTCGAGGTGGCACCGGAACTGCTGGGCAGCTCTCTTACGCTGGTGGCGGAAGAGGGCAACGGCTACTCGATCCGCAGCTTCTGGGGCAGCGAATTGCTGCAGGGCCGGGTCGGTCAGCAGTCGGTGAGCGCAGACCGCCGCGTGAAGGCCTCCATCTCGCAACTGCGTGCGGCGCCGGGTACCCGTTTCACCCTCACGCCGCTCGATCACGACGCCGCCATCGAGCGGCTGCTGGACAAGCTCGTCGTGGAGGAGCAGGGCACGGGTTCCGGCGTGGTGCGTGTGAGTTTCACCGCTGCTACGCCGCGCGAGGCCGCGGACGTCGTGAACACCCTGATGGATGCCTATGTCTTCAAGGACCGCGAGAAGTCCGCCGCCGAGGCCGCGCGCGCGGTTGCAGTGCTGCGCAAGAAGATCGCTCCCCTCGAGAAGCAACTTGTCGAGGCGCGCGAGAAACTCTCGGCGTTCCAGTCCGGCAGCGCCGGCTCTCCGGATCTAGGGATCGAAACCGCACAGCTTCTGCAAAGCGCCGTCACTTTGCAGATGAAGGAGATCGACCTGCAGGCCGAACTCGGCAAGACGCGGCAGTCATTCGGGCCCCGCAGTACCACCATCCGCCAACTCGAAGAGGCCATCGCTGCGGTACGTGCGGAGCGGGATTCGCTCGCTGCACGCCTGCGCCAGATCCCCTCAACCCAGCAGGAACTCGCCTGGCTCGCCAAGGACGTCGAACGGCTGGACCTCATCCACAACACCGTCGACACCGCGATCATCAACTTCGAGGTCTCGCCTGCCGGAAGCGTGGGCAGCATCTGGATCGTGGATCCGGCCATCGAAGTCAGGCAGGCCGTGTTTCCGCAGCCATCGCTGCTGCTGCCGCTCGCTCTGTTGCTCGGGCCGCTGCTGGGCGCTGCGGTGGTGCTCGGCCAGCGCGCGTTGTTGCGCGGCCTGGATAACCCGGAGGACGTCGAGGAGGCGAGCGGGCTCACGGTGCAGGCGAGCGTGCCCTTCTCGGCCCGTCAGGCGCGTCTCGACAAGCCGGGCAAGGGAGAGGATCTCGCCGAGACACGCATCCTTGCCCTGCACGATCCTGCAGACCCCGCGATCGATGCGCTCGGCGTGCTCGCCGTGGGCATGCCGCAGGCGGGCGTGGTGATGATCTGCGGGCCTGCGCCTGCTGCCGGCAAGACCTTCCTCGCCGCCAATCTGGGCGTGATGCTCGCCCGCGCGGGTCGCTCGGTGGTGATTGTGGACGCCGATCTGCGCCGCGGCACGTTGCACGCCTACTTCCGCTCGCCGCAGGAGCCGGGCATCGGGGAGTACCTCTCCGGCTCGGCATCGGTGGGCGACATGATCCGCCGCAGCCCCGTGCAGGGGCTCGACTGGGTGAGTTGCGGCGAGCGCTACGCCGGCTCCTACGAGCGCCTGCGCAGCCCCGCTTTCGTCGAGTTCCTCGCTACGCTCGAGGCCAGCCACGACGTCGTGCTGGTGACGGCGCCGGCGGTGTTGATGGTGCCCGATGCCATGGCCCTCGGAAAACTCGCCGCTGCCGCCTACCTCGTGGTCGGTGCCGCGCATCATCGCGCCGAGGAAATCGCCCGCTCCGTGCGCAAGCTGGGCGCAGCCGGCGTGCGGCTCGAAGGCGTGGTGCTGAACCGCGTGGGCGAACTTGCGGGCAGCCACGGTTACCGCGGCTACGGGGTGATCGGCTACGGATCGCGGTGAGCGCGACCCCATGCATCCTGACATCGAGCGCTGGGTGTTCGTGACCGGTGCGCCGCGTAGCGGCACCACCTTCGTGGGCACCGTCCTCGCTGGCGGCCTTCGCACGGATTACATCCACGAGCCCTTCAACCCGGACTGCGGCATCGCCGGCGTGGAGGAGCCCTGGCTCTATCTGGAAGAGGGCGAGCCCCGCGAACTGTGCCTGCGCCCCGCGATAGAGCGCCTGCTCGACTATCGGGAGCCCCTGCGCACCGGCTTTTACCCCAACGACACCCCGCTGCGCCGGGTCATCAAGCGGGTGGTCGGTTCGCGCGGGCCGTTCAATCTGCGCCTCGCGCGCATGAACGTGTTCCGCAACGCGGCCGTGATCAAGGACCCGGTGGGCTGCCTGCTCGCCGAGCACCTGGTGCAACGCTACGGCATGAAGGCGGTGGTGATGCTGCGTGAACCCGAGGGTTTTGTCGCGAGCGTGAAGCGCCTCGGCTGGCAGCCCAGGCTCGAGCCGCTGCTGGCGCAGCCGCGTTTCGTGGCGCGATTCCTGACGCCGGAAGACCTGGATGCTGCTGCCAGCTGTGCCGCGGGCTCCGTGGTCGAGCGCGCTGCGTTGCTTTGGCGCCTGCTGAACCGGGCACTGCTCGCCATGGCCGAGGGAAACGCGGCGGTGCTCATGGTCCGCCACGAGAGTATCGGCGAGGAAGCGCTCGCGACCTTCTCGGCAATCTTCGCCCATGCGGGCATCGTTTTCGATACGGCCGCAGAGCGGCGCGTGCTGCGCGCTACCGGCGGGCACCGGGCAGGTGCCCGCGCGCGGCGGGTGCAGGACTTCCATCGCGACAGCCGCGCCATCCGCGACACCTGGCGCGCGGTGCTCGACGCCGACGAGATCGCACGGGTGCGCCACATCACGGCTCCGGTGCGCGAATGCTTGCCGCAAAGCCCCCGGAGCGCCGCGTGAGCGCTCTCGCGCAGGAGCCCGGCACGCGGGAGCTCTCCCGTGGCGCGCTGCAGACGCTCGTCCTGCGCCTCGGCGGCGGTGCCCTGGAGTTCCTCCTCAATCTGGTGGTCGCGCGCGTCTGCGGTGCGGCCGGTGCGGGGCTCTTCCATTCGGCCATCACGGCGGCCAACGTGGCCTCGGTGTTCGCCCGCCTCGGGCTGGACAACACGGTGCTCCGCCGCACGGCGGCGCACGCAGCCGCGGGTGAAGAGGCGGCGCTGCGCGGCGTGGTGGCGGGTAGTGCCCGCCTCGCGCTGGCTACCTCTGCCGTAGCGGCTCTGCTTCTCGTGGTGCTGGCGGCGTGGCTTGCCCGCAGCGTGCCCTCAGTGCGCGAGGCGGGGCCGCTGCTCCAACTCGCCGCGCTCGGCGTGCTACCCCTCTCGCTCGCCTGCCTGCACGGTGAGGCGCTGAAGGCGCTGCGCCGTGTCGCGGCCTCGCAGTTCGTCTCGGCGATGCTGCTCCCCGGCGTGGCCTGCGTTGCGGCGCTGCTGCTGGCGCCGCGCTTCGGTGCCGGCGGTGCAGTCCTGGCCTGGGTGCTGGGGGCCTTCGTCGCGGCCGGTGCCGGCGCCCTGTGCTGGCGCCATGCGATGCGGGCCTCCCCGCCGCCCGTCCCCGTGGCCTCGCGGGAGCTGCTGGCGGGCAGCCTTGCCTTGCTCTGGGTGAAGACCGCACGCCTTGGCACCGGCTGGATGGCGACGGCGGCGCTGCTGCTCTGGTCTTCGACGGCGGACGTGGGCGTCTACAACGTGGCGCTGCGGCTCTCGCTCGCGCTGGGGCTGCTGCTGATGGCGGTGAACAGCGTGGCGGCGCCCGGCTTCGCGGCACGCGTAAGGCTCGGTGACCCTGCGGGCCTGCAACGTCTGGCGCGACGCGCCACCGTGATGGCGCTGGTGGCGGGCGGGCCCGTGGCCCTGCTGCTGCTCGTTTTCCCGGCGGCCGTGATGGGGCTCTTCGGTGCGGACTTCGCGCTTGCCGGCCCGACCGTGCTGCAGGTGCTGGTGCTGGGGCAGTGCATCAACCTGCTCACCGGCCCTGTGGCCTACCTGCTCACCATGAGCGGCAACGAGGCGGCGCTGCAGCACTGCATGACGGTGGCGGTGCTGGCCGGCGGCCTCTGCCTGCTGCTGCTGCAGCGCGAGGGGGCGCTGGGCGCGGCGATCGCCACGACGGTGGCGATGGTGCTGCAGAACCTGGGCGCGGCCTGGTGTGTGTGGCGGCGGCTGGGCTTCGTGCCCACTCCCTTGCCGTTGTTCCGGAGCGCCACGCCATGATCGCCAAAGCGGCCGTCGCCTCCCCGCCGCAGGCGAGGCTGTTGCTGCTGGCGCTGCTCGGCGGCATCTTCACGATCAAGGTCCCGGTGCTGATCGCAGCGGGCTTGCTGGGCGGCATCCTGCTCTTCGCCTGGAACACCGCGACGCGCGGCGCCATCGACCGGCTGAGCCTGCTGATACTTGCCAACCTGCTGTTCTGGCTTCTGAGCGGCTTCACCACCGGAGCGCTCAGCTTCCGGATGCTGGCCGAGCCTGCGTACTACAGCAACGAAGGCCGTGTGTTCCTCACCTATTTCGCGTTCCTCACGCTGGCGGCCTGCACTGCCACGGCGGGCACCCTGCGCGACGCGGTGCGGCTGATCGCCGTGCTGGCAGCGCTCGGGTTGCTGCTGTTTGCCGTGTGGGCCGTTGCGCGGCCCGAGCTCCTGTCGGTGGGGCGTGCGCGCAATTTCGGCGGGCTGCTCACCTCGCACACGGGCAGTGGCACCTTCTTCTCGGTGCTGGCGGTGTTTCTCATGGTTTACGGCGCGCGCGTCGGTTCGCGTGTGCTGGTGATGCTGGGTGTTGCCGGGCTGCTCCCGGTGCTTGGCAGCGGCTCGCGCGAAGCGCTGGTGGCGCTGGTGGCGGTGCTGATCTGGTACCTGCGGCGCGGGCTCACACGGCGCACTGCCTTGCCGGTGCTGGCGCTGGTCGTCTCGCTGGTCGCGGTGGCGCCGGTGCTCGCGCCCCACACCTGGGAGCGCACGACGCGGCTCTTCACCGCAGACACCGTGCAGAGCGTGGTGGCGCAGGTCGAGCGCATGGGCGCCCGGCACTGGGAGCCGGGGCAGGAGAAGGATCTGGAGGGCGAGGAGTTCAACGTCCTGTCGCGCGTGTTGTATTGGGGATATGCCCTGCAGCGCTTGGCGGACAGCCCGTTCCTGGGTGCGGGCTTCGGCCGCTTCAACGACCAGTACGTACACTTTGCCGGGCTGCCCGGTGTCTATTACTTCGGCGTCTCGGCGCAGAACAGCGCTGCCACCCTGCATGCCCACAACACCTACCTGCACATGCTGGCCGAGACGGGCATCTTCGGTCTGCTGCTGCTGCTCGCGGTCTGGCGCGGTCTCTGGCAGCGCAACGCGCGGGCGATGCAGAGCTTCGCGCATCTGCCCGCGGTACTCGCTTACTACGAAGCGCTGCAGGCGCTGCTGGTTTTCCTGCTGGTGGCCGCATTCTTCGGGCACGCGCTCTGCGCGCCGATCGATGCGATTCCCACCCTCGCCCTGCTCGGCGTAGGCGCCGCGTTCCAGCGGGCACACGCCCCGGCATCCCCGGGCCGGCTTGCTGCGCTTTCGGCGTGGCGCGGGAGGCGCGCATGAGCCTGCGTCCCTTGCTGTGGAGCCTGCTGTTTATCTGCATCCTCTCAGGGGGCACTGCTCGCGCCGGCACTACCACGCCCGATCCCTGGTTCCGTTATTTCTCGGCGCAGGGCCAGCACGCGGACTGGGCCGGCACGGTGCGCGGCAAGGACCGCGGCAGCCAGGACAGCGCGCGCCTGGCGGGTGAGGGCGATCTGATCGTGCCCGTTGACTGGGGGCTGCGCTCGGGCAAGGACCCGCAGGCCGTGGCGGGTGTGGTGCGTGCGATACGCGAAGGGAAGGCGCAGCCCGCGAAGCTCGAACTTGCCGCCCGCGTGCGAGCGCTCGAGCAGGCGCACCGTGGCGGGCGCCTCTACTGGCAGGTGGGCAACGAGATCAATTCCCGCAGTATGGCCCGCTCGCTCGGCGCGGCCGGGGGCGTGTCGTCAGCAGGCCATGACGACACCGCACTGATCCCGCTGTACGCGGAGCTGCTCTTCGCGCCAGCAGTCGAGGTGTTGCGTGGCGCCGGCAAGGATCTTTACTCCGATCCGCGCCGCATCCATATCGTGCTCGGCAGCATCGCGAACATCCACCGTGAGAGTTCGCGCGAGTGGTTGCGCGCGTTGCTGGCCTACCGCATCAAGGGGACTTACGCACCCACGCTCGCCGGCCAGCGCGTCGCGGACCTGGTCTCGGTGGTCTCGGTGCATTACGCCGCCACCGCGGACGATCCGCCCTGGCAGGGGATTTTCGATGCCATAGCGGCGCAGTTGCAGGAGGGCGACATCGCAGCTGCGATCTGGGCCACGGAGGAGCTGGGCAAGCGGCGCGCGGCAAGCGGTCTCGGTGCGGCCACAGCGGTGCGCGTGGCCGCGGCGTACCTGGCGCGGGCGGCCGAACGCCAGCAGACAGCCGGGCAACTGCGCTGTTCGTTCTATGGCTGGACGCGCGGCGCGCCCGGCACCACGGCTGATGAGGGCATGCAGATACTGCTCGCGCACTTCGGGCGTGAACGGGTGGCGTATCTCGGCAGCTTGCAGGGCGAGGCGCCCGGTCTGGAGAGCCGTGTGTTCGGCGCGGGCGCCGCACCGGGGCGGCGTCTGGTGGTGCTGCACGGGCGTGCCGGTGAGGCTGGATCCCTCGTCTCTTTCACGCTGCCGGCGCCCGCAGGCGGCAGTGCCGCGGCGGCGCCGCGCGTAACCGGCACGCTGCTCGGTGCGCAAGGGTTCAAGCCGATCGATTTCGTTGCGCGCGCTGCCGCTAACGGCGGCCCAGTGCAGTACCACCCCTCAAGACCCGTACCCGTCGGGCTTGGCGAGACGCTGCTGTTGCGGGAGTCGCCGTGAACGCCTCTGTGGAGGTGCTCTACATCGCCGGTTGCGGACGCAGCGGCAGCACGTTGCTCGACAACATCCTCGGTCAGCTCGAAGGCTGTTTTTCCGGCGGCGAGCTCTGGCACATCTGGCGCCGCGGGCTGATCGAAAACCGGCGCTGCAGCGACGGGCCTGCCTTTCGCGAGCACCCGTTCTGGCGCGAGGTCTTCGCGCACGGCTTCGGCGGCATGGAGGCGGTGTCTGCCGAAGAGTCAGACGCCCTTGCCCGATGGGCGCGTTCGCTGCTGGTCTCGCAGCGCTATCCGCAACTCGCGCTCGGCCGCATGCCCGATGTGCACACCGGCCTCTCGGCCTACCGCGCGGCCCTCGCGCGGCTCTACGGCGCGATTGCCGCGGTGAGCGGGGCGCGGCTGCTGGTGGATTCCTCGAAATCGCCCGTCTACGCGGCCTGCCTCGGCAGCCTGCCGGGCGTGCGCCTGCGGGTGCTGCAGCTCGTGCGCGATCCGCGCGCGGTGGCGCACTCCTGGGCCCGTCACCGGGAGCAGCCGGACAAGGGCGGCATGATGGACCGCCACGGCACACTGTGGTCGGCCCTGCAATGGCGGCTTGCCAATGCTGGCGCGCGCACGCTTGGCCGCTCAGGGGACATCCCGCATCTGACGCTGCGCTACGAGGATTTTGTGCGTGCACCGCGCGCCGAGCTCCGTGCCCTGCTCGACTGGCTGGGACATGACGGCGCCGGTTTCCCGTTTTCGGGCGATGAGCGTTTCCTGCTGCGTCCGGGTTGCGCGTTCGCAGGGAATCCCGGCCGCTTCCGCACGGGCCTGCAGACGCTCAGCCCTGACGAGGAATGGCGGTCGGCGATGCCGGCGGGGCGTCGATTGCTGCTGGAGGCGCTGACGGCGCCCGAGCTGCGCCGCTACGGCTACGCCGCTGCCGTGCCCGCCGGCAAGCCGGCATGAGCCGCCCGCAACGCGTGCCGGATTTCCTCTACATCGGGCCGGACAAATCGGGCTCTTCCTGGCTCTTCGAGGTGCTGCGCCAGCACCCGCGCTGTTTCGTGCCGCCTGCCAAGGACCTGTATTTCTTCGACCGCCACTACAGCCGTGGCATGGACTGGTACCTGCGTCACTTCGGCGTCGCGCCGGCGGGATGCACGCACTGCGGCGAGCTCTCGCACGATTATCTTTTTTCGGCCGAAGCTGCGGCCCGCATCGCGCGCGATCTGCCTGCAGCCCGGCTCATCACGATCCTGCGCGAGCCCGCCGAGCGCACGTTCTCGCACTACCTTTACCTGCTGCGCAGCGGACGCACGCGGCTCGCGTTCCCCGAGGCGCTGGACGCCTTCCCCGAACTCATCCGCAACAGCCTCTACGGACAGCACCTCACGGCCTGGCTCCGTGTGGTGGACCGCTCGCGGCTGGGCGTGTTTTTCTTCGATCAGCTGCAATCCGCCCCCGAGGCGCTCGGTGCCGGCATCCTCGACTTCATCGGTCTCCCGGCCGAGGCGGGCATCGATTTCCACAAACGTGTGCTGCCGGCCGCGGCGCCGCGCAGCGCGCGCCTTGCAGGCCTCGCGAAGGCCGGTGCGAATCTCGCGCGCGGTCTGGGCTTTCCCAATCTGGTGGGGCGGGTGAAGCGCGGCCCTGCGAGCACCCTGCTGTACCGGCCCTATGCCGAGGGCGAGCGCCCGGTGCTGCGCCCCGAATGGCGGGCGCGGCTGCAGGAGCGCTTTGCGGAAGATCGCGTGCTGTTGCGCGGCATTCCCGGGGGTGAAGGACCTGCGTGGCTGGCTGCAGGGGCTGCCACGTGAAGGTCGCCATCGTGCACTACTGGCTCACCACCTGGCGTGGCGGCGAGCGTGTGCTGGAGGAGTTGCTCCGGCTCTACCCGGGCGCGGACGTGTATTGCCACGTTGCCGACCCTGCTCTGCTTGCCAAACGCTTGCCGGGTGTCCGTGTGCGCGAGACGTTCATCGCGCGACTGCCCTTTGCCCGGCGGCTCTACCGCATGTACCTGCCGCTGATGCCGAAGGCCCTGGAGGATCTGGACCTGCAGGACTACGACCTCGTGATCAGTTCGGAGTCCGGGCCGGCCAAGGGCATCATCAAGCGCCCGGATGCGCTGCACATCTGTTACTGCCACTCGCCGATGCGCTACCTCTGGGATCTCGCCGGTGTGTACCGGCGCGAGCTCGGTCCGGTGAAGGGCGGCCTGCTCTCGTGCTTCGCCCCTTTTCTGCGGATGTGGGACGTGACGAGCGCGTGGCGCGTCGACCGCTTCGTCGCCAACTCGGCCTTCGTGGCGCAGCGCATCAAGGCCTATTACGGGCGCGAGAGCGTGGTGATCCATCCGCCCGTCGAGGTCGCGGCCCTCGCCGGGCCGCGGCCCGTGGTGCGCGATCCCTATTACCTCGTGGCCGGCGAACTGGTCGGCTACAAGCGCAACGAGCTTGCCGTGCAGGCCGCCACGCGGCTCGGGCGCAGGCTGGTGGTGGTGGGTGAGGGCACGCAGCGCGCGCTGCTGCAACAGATGGCGGGGCCCTGCGTCGAGTTCGTCGGCAAAGTGGATGATGCACAGTTCCGCCACTGGCTGGCGGGCGCGCGCGCGCTGCTGTTCCCGGGGCTCGAGGACTTCGGCATGGTGCCGGTGGAGGCCATGGCCTGCGGCACGCCGCTGATTGCCTATGCCCGGGGCGGTGCCTGCGAGTACCTGCAGGACGGCCTGAACGGCATCGGTTTCGCGCTACAGAATTGTGACAGCCTGCTCGAGGCCATGCTGCGCTTCGAGTCGCTCGAGGAATCCCTCGATCCGCAGGCCGTCCGGGACAGCGTCGCGACCTTCGACCGCGCCGGTTTCGGCTCCCGTTTCGCCGCAGTGGTGGCAGATGCGGGCTCAGCCGCATCCCGGCCTCCGGGGGCCGCTACATAAATCTGTAACATTGCCCCCCGATCCTTCCTCGACGTCGCCAGCACCCTTTTTTGCCTCTGGCGCAGTGGAAGAGTATCCCGTGTTCCGGTCATCCCTCATCGGCGCGTTCTGCATCGGAGCCCTCGCGGCGTCTCCGTGCGCCGTGCTGGCTGCGGATGCCCCGGCAACGGCGGCTCCCACGGTCGATATCTGGGAGTTCGTGGTCGACGGGAACACGGTCCTCGAGGACGAACTCGTCGAGAGCACCGTGATGCCTTTCCTCGGGCCCTCGCGCACCGCGGAGGACGTGGACAAGGCAAGGGCCGCCCTGGAGCTTGTCTATCGCGACCGCGGTTACAAGACCGTGGCCGTGACCATTCCCCGCCAGAGCGCCGCCGATGGCGTGGTGCAGCTCAAGGTAGAGGAAGGGCGCGTCGGACACCTCACGGTGGTGGGCTCGCGCTTCCATTCCCTCGACCGCATCCGCGACGGCGCCCCCGCGCTGGCCGAGGGCACGGTGCCCGATTTCGATGAAGTCCAGAAAAACATCATTGCGCTCAACCAGCAGGCCGACCGCCGCGTGACGCCCGCGCTGAAGGCCGGCACGCGCCCCGGTACCGTCGATGTCGATCTGGTGGTGGACGACAAACTCCCGCTCCACGGCTGGCTGGAACTGAACAACCGCTACAGCCAGGACACCAGCGAGCTGCGCTCACTGGCGAGCCTCTCCTACGACAACCTGTTCCAGCGCGGTCACAGTCTCTCGCTCTCTTTCCAGACGGCGCCGCAGAACCCCGACGATGCGAAGGTGATGTTCGGCACCTATCTCGCGCGGCTGGGCAAAAGCCAGTGGAACATGATGCTGAATGTGCTGAACACCGACAGCGATGTCTCGACCGTCGGCGGTATCAACGTGCTCGGCAGCGGCACGAGCGTGAGCCTCTTCGGCATCCGCCAGCTCGAAGGGTCCGAGGGCTTTTATCCTTCGGTGTCGGTAGGCGTGGGCTACAAGGATTTCGACACCACCACGCTGCTCGGCAGCGCGGATTTCCTGACGCCCGTGAAGTACTTCCCGATCACGCTCGGCTACTCGGTGCTCTACCGCGGCGAAAAGGATCTGGTGCAGTCCGACACCACGCTTACCTTTGCCTCGCCGCAACTCGGCAGCGACACCAGCACCATCCAGCTGAACCGTTTCTCGGCGCGCGGCCAGATGTTCTATCTGCGCTCCAGCCTCTCCGACCTCCATGATTTCGACAACGGCGCGCAGCTCTACGCGCGAGTGTCGGGGCAGATCACGGACCAGCCGCTGATCTCCAACGAGCAGATCAGCGCGGGCGGCATGGACAGCGCGCGCGGCTATCTCGAGGCCGAGGGGCTCGGTGATTACGGGCTCTCTGGCACCCTGGAACTGCGCAGCCCCTCGATCGGCGAGCAGTTGAAAATCCCCGGCGGCAGCAGCCCCATCCGCGAATTGCGCGTGTTCGCCTTCGTGGATGCGGCGCGTCTGCGCCTGCAGGGCCCCTTGCCCGACAACAGCACCCCGGACACCACCGAGCTCCTGAGCGTCGGTGCCGGCCTCAATCTGCAGCTCTATTCCTATTTCAACGGCGTGCTCGACTGGGCGCGCGTCCTCGAGGACGGACCCTCCACCGAAGCCGGATCGGACCGCGTGCTGTTCCGGGTCTGGACCTCTTTCTGAAGGTAATGCACATGATGTCTGCCATCGCCGCTTCGTCCTCCCGCTCCCGCCTGCGCCACGGCACAGGCGCGCTCCTCGCGCTGCTGCTTGCGTTGCCAGGCACCGCACTCGCGTGGTGGAACGGCGAGTGGTCCTTCCGCAAGGAAATCAGCATCACGGCGCCTGCGGATCTCCCCGCGGGCACCGCGCTCACCAATGTGCCGGTGCTGATCCGCCTGCACGAGGGCGTGCTCGCCTTCCAGGACGTGAAGCCGGACGGCTCGGACATCCGCTTCACCACGGAAGATGACAAGACGCCGCTCAAGTACCACATCGAGAAATTCGACGCCGTCTTCAACATGGGCTTCGTGTGGGTGCAGTTGCCGCAGCTTGCGGCGGGCGCGCCGGTGAAGATCTGGATGTACTACGGCAACCCCGATGTGGGTAGCGGTGACGAAGCTGCCGCCACCTTCGATTCCGGTCAGACGCTGGTCTACCACCTGAGCGAGGTGGGGGCGCCGGCCGTCGATGCCTCCTCGTACAAGAACAACGCCACCGCCACCTTCACGTCCGTGGAAGGCGGGCTGGTCGGCGGTGCCGCCGGCTTCAACGGGCAGTCCGTTCTCGCGCTGCCGGCATCCGCCTCGCTGAATGTCGCCGCAGGCGGCACGCTCACGGTGTCGATGTGGGTGAAGCCCGCGGCGGCAGGCTCCTCCGGCGTGCTCTATTCGCAGCGTGACGTCACCGGCAGCCTCGAGCTCGGTCTGGCGAGCGGCGCGCCCTATGTCGAGATCTCGAACGACATCGGCGAGGTGCTGCGCAGCGATCCCGCAAGCGCACTGCCCGACACCGAATGGCACCACATCGCGCTGGTGGCCACGGCCGAGGCGCTGACCATCTACGTGGATGGCGTGGCGGGGCCCGTGCTGCAGACTCCCGTACCCGCGCTTGCCAGCGCTGCCGTTGCCGGTGGCCGGGTGGACCTGCCGGGTGGCCCGGTGGTGCAGGGTTTCAGCGGGGAAATCGACGAGATCCAGGTGGCGAAAGTCGCGCGCGATGCAGGCTACCTGCGCATCGTGGCCGGCAACCAGGGCCCCAGCGACCAGATGGTGCAGTTCGGCGTGGACGAGGGGCAGTCGCACTCGGGCTACATCGGCATCATCCTTTCCTCGCTCACGGTCGACGGATGGGCCGTGATCGTCATCTGCATCATCATGATGGTGATCAGCTGGTACGTGATGTGGATCAAGGCGCGGCAGAGCTCGCGCGTTACCGCATCGAACGCGATCTTCATGCAGCTTTTCCGCGAGAGCGCGGGCGATTTCCTCGCGCTGGAGCGCAGCACCTCGAAGGACGCCAAGACCGGCAAGCTCCCGGCCAAAGACCGCCTGCTGCTGCAGACCTCGCCCTTGCTGCACATCTTCCGCGACGGTGTCGAGGAGATGCGCCAGCGTCTCTCCGTCGACAACCACGGGATGCTGAAGGGCTATCTCTCTCCGCAGTCCATCGAGGCCATCCGCGCCACCATCGATTCGCGCCTCGTGCGCGAGGTGCAGTCGCTCGGCAGCCTGCTGGTGCTGCTCACCATCGCCATCTCCGGCGGGCCGTTCATCGGGCTGCTCGGCACGGTGGTGGGCGTGATGATCACCTTCGCCGGCGTGGCCGCGGCCGGCGACGTGAACATCAACGCCATCGCGCCCGGCATCTCGGCGGCGCTTGCTGCCACCGTCACCGGCCTCTTCGTCGCGATCCCCTCCCTGTTCGGATACAACTACCTGATCACCCGGAACAAGGAAACAACCGCGCAGATGCAGGTATTCGTCGACACGCTGGTCACACGGATGGCCGAGAACTACAGCGACCCCGCGGCAGCCCACTGAGTACACCGACATGCAACTGCAGGAAGACAAGGCCTACGACGACATCAACATCACGCCCATGCTCGACCTTGCCTACGTGCTGATGGTGATCTTCATCATCATGACCACGGCAGCAGTGCAGGGCGTGAAAGTGAACCTGCCGAAGGCGAGCGACCAGCCGAGTCTCTCGAAGCCGAAGACGGTGGCGATCACCATCAACAACGAAGGCAAGATCTTCATGGATGCGGTGCCGGTGACCATGCCGGAACTCTCCGACCGCCTGCAGCAGAAGAAGGCCGAGATGCCCGATGTTCCCGTGATCGTGCGCGGCGACGGCACCACGCAATACCAGCACGTGATCGATGTGCTCGCGCTGCTGGGAGAGCTGGACATCACCCAGCTCGGCCTGGTCACGCAGAAACTGGTCAAGTGACGAAGCGGTTGCGGCAGTGATCGACGACGACGAGGACAAGCCCACCGGCTGGCGCCGCTGGGCGCCGGGGGTTGGCATCACCGCCGTGGTGGTGCTGATCTGCGTGGCGATTTTCTTCATGGTCTCGGGTTCCTCGAAGAGCAGCCGCAAGCCCGCGCAGGAGGTGGTGAAGCTGCGACTGGTGCAGCCCCCGCCGCCGCCTCCGCCGCCACCCCCACCGCCGCCGCCGAAGATCGAGCAGCCGAAGATGAAGCAGGAATTCAAACCTCTGGATGCGCCGCCGGAGCCGGAGTCCGAGCCGCCGCCCGGACCGCCCGCGCTCGATGCGGCAGGAGAAGGGCCGGGTGATGCCTTCGGTCTGGCAGGCCGGCCCGGTGGCGGCGAGTACCTTGGCGGAGCCGGTGGCGGTGGCGGCAGCCCCTTCGCTCGCTATGCCGCGATGGTGCAGCAGAAGGCGCAGCAATCGGTGGAGCGCCAGAGCCGCCTGCGCGCCTCGCGCTTCCGCGTGACAGTGAAGCTCTGGTTCGAGCCCGATGGCAGCACGCAGCGCGTGGAGATCGAGACGTCCACTGGCGACGCCGAGATCGACAAGCTCCTCGAGAGCAGCCTGATGGCCATGGAAAAACTTGCCGATGGCCCGCCGAAAGGCATGCCGCAACCGGTGGTCTTGCGCGTGAGTACCTCCTGATGAAACACCCGTTCCCTGCAGTGCCGGCCTGTACGCCGGAGGCGTCCTCCACAGCGCGCGTGCGAGCCCCGCTCGCGCGGTGCATCGCGCTCGCGGTCTTGCCGCTACTCGCGCTTGGCGCCCCGGCGCGTGCCGAGAGCACGCTGTCCGAAACCTTCGTGCGCCCCGGCGCCAACGCCGCTGCCGGCAGTGCCACCGCTGCGCAGGAGACGGTCACGGAAGAGCTGATCCGCTTGCTCGCCGAGCGCTTCGCGCTGGCACCCGAGGACGCGGACCGCCTGATCCGCAGGCTGCGCGACGAGCAGGCCGCGTCGGCCGCCAAAGCCGATACCAGCGTGGCCGCCGCCGCGCGCGCGCAACCGCCGGTGGCCGATCCCAAGGGCCGCGTGCGCGTGGTCTACATCCCGGAGTCCGAGAAGAAGCGCCTGCGTGCCGAAGTGCGCGACGAAGTGCTCGCCACCGCCCGCGAAGAAAACTGGGCACAGCCCTTCAGCCTTCCGGCGTGGGTGAAGTCCATGCAACTCGACGGCGATGTGCGGCTGCGCCAGGAGTTCGATTACCTCGATCCCTCCAACAGCCCGCAGTTCATCAACTTCCAGGCGGTGAAT
This sequence comes from uncultured Gammaproteobacteria bacterium, assembly GCA_903921135.1. GTDB lineage: Bacteria > Pseudomonadota > Gammaproteobacteria > Pseudomonadales > UBA5518 > UBA5518. The sequence continues at coordinate 11,761 of CAIXOY010000407.1, read as the reverse complement.
GCGGGTTCGCCGCTGAACACCAACCCGCCGGTGGGGCAGCCGCTCAGCTTTCCGGTCTACAACAGCACCGAGGATCGCCAGCAGCCGCGTTACCGCGCAAGGCTCGGCCTGCTCGCGAACGTCTCGGACAGTTTCTCGGTGGGGTTCCGTTTCTCCACCGGCAACGCCACCAACCCGGTCTCGACCAACCAGACGCTCGGCAACAGCTTCAACAAGCAGAGCTTCGTCATCGACCGGGCCTACATGAATTACCGCCCCGACGAGTCGCTCTCGCTCTGGGGCGGGCGCATGCCCAACCCCTGGCTCTCCACCGAGCTCGTGTGGGACGAGGACCTCGGCTTCGACGGCATCGCGCTGCAGCACAAGCGCCCCTGGCGCGAATCACTGGTGCAGCACACCACGCTCGGCGTGTTCAGCCTCGAGAACACCGAATTCAACTATCCCTCGACCAGCCTGCAGAAGGGCAACAGCCGCGACAAATGGCTGCTGGGCGCGCAGACCGGTGTGGAGTGGCAGTTCAGCGACAAACTCTCGGTCCGTTCGGCGCTGGCGTTCTACGACTTCGTGGATGTGGAAGGCGAGCTTTCCTCGCCCTGCTACGCGCCTGCCACTACCATTTCCTGTGATTCGGACGGCAGCCGCCCGCTGTTCATGCAGCGCGGCAATACGCTGTTCGGTTTGCGGGACCTCGTGGTGCTGGCGCCAACGGATCCCACCTACCAGTACTTCGGGTTGGCATCGGAGTTCCGCGTACTGGATCTCACCACCCGCATCGACCGTCGGCTGCGCAATGGTCAGCACCTGATCGTGGACGCTGACCTCGCCTACAACTTCGGCTACGACGAGGGCGATGTGCGCAAGCTGGTGCCGGTGAACAATTTCGGGCCCTGTCCGGCCGCCGATCCCGGCTGCAGCCCGCCCTTCGATGGCGGCAACCGCGCCTTCCTGCTGAACGTGCTGTGGGGCGTGCCGAAGATCGCCGAGCGCGGGCAGTGGAACGTCTTCGCCGGTTACCGCCGCCTGGAGAGCGACGCCCTGGTCGATGCCTTCACGGATTCGGATTTCCACCTCGGCGGCACCAACGCCAAGGGCTATCACCTGGGCGGCGCCTACGGCATCGCCCACAACGCGTGGCTGAGCGCGCGCTGGCTGAGTGCGACCGAGGTGACCGGTGCGCCGCTTGCGATCGACGTGCTCTTCCTCGATCTGAACGCGCGCTTCTGAGGCAGGACAAGGTGATGCGCATATCCACCCCCGTCGCGCTGCTGCTCGCCCTGCTCGCCGCACTGCCCGTGCGCGCGGACGAGGCGCTGGAAGCGCGCCTGCGCGAGCAGCTGCGCGCCGCCGTCACCTCACAACGGCAGTTGCAGATCGAGAACGCCACGCTGAAAGCGGATCTGGAAAAAGCGAAGGCAGAGGTCGCGAAGAGCGCCGACAACACGGAAGGAAAGGCGGAGCTCGAAGAGGCAAAGAACGCGCTCGCCGCCGAGACCGAACGTGCCGCCGGGCTCGAGGCGCAGATCGGCAAGGCCCAGACGACCCTTGGTGAGTGGAAGAAGTCCTACGAGCAGGCCGTGGCGCTGGCGCGCTCGCGCGATGCCGAGGCGAAGAAGTTCGAGGCACTGCACCGCGAGGTCTCGACCCACGTCGAGGGTTGCGAGAACAACAACGCCACGCTGGTCTCGATCAGCGAGGAACTGCTCGCCAGATACAAGAACAAGGGCGTGATCGACGCCGCCCGTGACCGCGAGCCGATCCTGGGAATCCACAGGATCAAGCTCGAGGAACTCGCGCAGCAGTACCACCACCGCATCGTCGATGCCGCGGTCACGCCGCTGGCACCGGAATCCATGCCCGCGCAGCCTGCCGCCGACACCGGCAGCGCGGCCCCGCAGCAAACACCGGCGGAGACACCGCAATGAGCAACGAGCAATCGCCCGCCGTGCGCAGTGCGGTGAACCCGGAAGAGATGGCGGAGATCCTGCGTCGCACCGGCTACCGCGCCACCGTGGCGGAACTGGCCGGGCAACCACAGGTGCAGAGCGCGGCGCAGGGCCTCGGTTTCTTCATCGGCTTCGGCAATGCCGCACCCGCTGCACCGGGCGGCTTCATCGATCTCGCCTTCCAGTGCCTGATCAGCATCCAGGGCGAGGTGCCGGCCGGCATGATCGAGGGCTGGAACCGCAGCATGCGTTTCGCGCGGCTGTTCCGGCAGGACGCCTTCCTGGTGCTCACCATGGACGTCGTGCTCGCGGGCGGTGTCACCGACGATTACCTCTGCGCGCAGTGCGAGCTCTGGGACCGGGTGATCCGCGATTTCATCCTGCACCTGCGCAACCCCGCAGCAGAGCCGACCACGGGCAGCTGACCTCCGATGTCCCAGCGTCCTGTCACCAGCGCCTCGCCCCGCCTGCGGCTCTCGCCGCGGGGCTACCTGCGCCGCTGCATTCTGGCGGGGCTGTCGGCGTCGTCGCTGGTGGCGGTGCCCGCGGGCGCCGCGCAGTTCGGCAGCCCTGGCTGGTTCGCGCAGCAGGGCGCTGCTGCGGGGGTGCCCGGCGGTGCCGCGCCCGCGCCCATGACAGGCCCCGGCCTGCCGCCTGCCATCACCACGCCGGGACAGGCACTGCAGCATGCCTCGCGCTCCATCGCCAACCTGAACCGTGCGGCCGAGGCGATCGTCGCGGCGCAGACCGCGCAAAGCGCTGCGCGCCAGCTCGCGATGCAGGCCGCATCTGTTGTGCCCGACGGCCTGGCACCCGGCGGCTTGCAGGTGGCCGCAGGCGCCGCCGCGGATGCCGCAAACCCGCAGGGCTGCGCGCCCACCAACAGTTGCGCGTGGCAGAACGCCGCCCTGCCGGTAGAGACGCGTGCCGAGGGCAAGACCACCGTCACCGTCACGCAGACCGCAGAGAAGGCGATCCTCACCTGGGATTCCTTCAACGTGGGCAAACAGACCACGCTGCAGTTCGACCAGAGCGCCGGGCGCCAGAGTGACGGCAGCAACGACTGGATCGCGCTGAACCGCGTTTCGCCCGGCTCTTCGCCCAGCGAGATCCTCGGCACCATCAAGGCCGAGGGCAGCATCTACCTGATCAACCAGAACGGCATCATCTTCGGCGGTTCGAGCACGGTTAACGTGCACTCGCTGATCGCGTCCACCTTGCCGCTCTACATGAAGCCGGGCGCGAGCTCGCTCACGCCGGGCGACGACGAGAACTACCTGCGCTACAGCAACCAGCTGTTCCTCGATACGGGTATCAGCTCGATCGGCCCGGGCACGGCCTCGGGCAACATCCTCGGCATCGGCTCCGGGCAGATCGTGAAGCTCTCGCAACTCGGCGAACTGCCGGGCGACATCGAGATCCGCGCCGGTTCGTCCATTTCCACGGGTGCGCTGGGCTATTCGCTGATCGCGGCGCCCAATGTACTGAACGCGGGCACGATCTCGGCCACCGAAGGGCAGGTGATGCTCGCGGCCGGGCTAGGAGTGTCCTTGCGCAACCCGGCTGCGGGTTCCTTGCTGCTTCAACCTGTGATCTCGGGGCGCATCAACGACGATGCCAACGCCAACGCCGATGCCACGCCCCGCTCGCGTGTCAGCAACACCGGCCTGATCGAATCGCGGCGCGGCAACATCCGCCTGATGGGCCTGGACGTCGATCAGGACGGCGTGCTCGCCTCGACCACCAGCGTCACGCGCGCGGGCAGCATCGATATCCTCGCGCAGGACCAGCAGGGCACCGACAGCGTGCTCTCCCGTACGGGCTCGCTGCGGCTCGGGCCCGCGTCGGTCACGGCGATACTGCCCGACGGCAACGGCGAGACCACGCTCTCCAGCACGGCCGCCGACCAGCTCTTCCAGCCCGGCAGCATCCGCCTCACGGGTGGCGCGGTCACGCTCGAGAACGGCGCGCTGGTGGAGGCGCCCGGGCAATCGGTGCGCATCACCGCGCTCGCCGATTCGCCCACCTCGCGCGCGGTTCTGCCCGAGGGTTTCCGTGCGGGGCGCGTCTACATCGACGCCGGCGCAGTGATCGATGTCTCGGGCATCGCGAACTACGAGTTGCCCATGGCGGCAAACCTCGTCACCGTCCCGCGCCTCGGTCAGAACGAACTCGCGGACACCCCCGTGCAGCGCGGCGGAGTGCTCTTCGGCATACCCGTCACGGTGGATGCCCGCGTCACGGGCACCCGCAGCGACGGCGTGGCCTGGGTGGGCACGCCGCTCGCCAACGTGGGCGGCTACGCGCAGCAGGTACCGCGCAAGATCCAGCAGATGCTGCAGAACGGCGGCGCCATCGCGCTGGCCGGCGACGAGGTGATCACGCGCAGCGGCTCGGAGCTCAACCTGGACGGTGGCTATGTCCACTATCTGGGCGGTGTGCTCGAGACCACGCGCCTGATCGCCGCGAACGGCGCCATCGTCGATATCGGCAGCGCCGATCCCAACGCCGCCTACATCGGTGTGGCTGGCCGTTTCGTGAGCGAACAGCCGCGCTGGAACACCGACACCACGTGGATCAACCCGCTGGTCGGCGGGCAGGGCGGGGTGTTCGAGCCGGCCTATGTGCAGGGTGGCAACGCGGGTTCCCTGAGCGTCTACGGCGAGCGCGCGCTGCAACTCGACGGCGATGTGTCTGCCGAGGCCATCGCCGGCCGGCGGCAAGTCAGCTCGGGCCGTATGCCCACCGGTGGAAAGTTCTATGCGGGCGCGGGCAACGGGCTGCGCGCGCAGGTCTACCCGGATCTCTCGGTGCTCGTGAGCGGACCGAGCTATGTGTTGCGCGAAGGGATCGATGCGATCGAGACCACGTTGCCCGGCTTCGGCGCTGGTAGCGCACTGCCGCTGCCTTACGCGCCCGGCCCCGGGCGCTGGATCGGTCTTGCGACCGCGGAGCTGGGAGAGTCGGGATTCGCCACGGTCACGGTGGTGGCAGACGAAACCTCTCAAGCCAACCAGGGCGGTGAAATCCTGATAGAGGAGGGCGCGGGCGTTGCGGTCATGCCCGGTGGCGCCATCTCGCTCACGGGCAGTCGCGTCACAGTGCTCGCAGATCTGCGCGCGCCCGCGGGCAGCATCAGCATCACCGCCACCGGTGCCACCGGCATCGTGGGTTCCAGCACGCGGCCCTTGCCCACCACGGCACAGCCGCTGCCCGGCGATATCCGCGTCGGGGCTGGCGTGGAACTCGATGCGCGCGGCCTGTGGGTGAACGATGGCGGACGCGGCCCGGAGGACATCTCGGGCGGCGCCTTCATCAACGGCGGCAGCATCGTGCTGCGTACCCTGCAGCGCGGCCTGTCCTCCAGCCTCACGGGTGCCGCCTGCACCAGCGGCGTGGCCTGCGTGGCCGATACCACGGGTTCCATCCTGCTCGATGCCACCAGCCTGCTCGATGTCTCGAGCGGCGGTCGCGTGCTGCCTTCGGGTCAGTTGCTGCGCAAAGACGGCATCGTGCAGGGCCGCGGCGGCAGCGTGTCGTTGCTCACCTACGATGTGGGCGAGGGCCAGTTCGGCAGTTCCGAGACACAGCCACTGCCCACCGAACAGCCCACCGGCGGCCGGCTTCTGTTGGACGGCGCGATCCGCGGTTACGGTTTTTCGGGTGGCGGCACCTTCTCGGTGCGGGCGCTGGGCATCCTGATCGGCGATGCCGACGAGAGCACACCCGACTGGAGCTTCGCCATCGACCCGGACTGGTTCGAGGGGCAGGGCTTCGGGGCCTACGTGTTGCGTGCCGAGTACGACGCCACCATCACCGAGGGCACGGTGATACGGCCCGTGCAGTCGAATCTCGCGCCCGTCTACGCGAACCTGCTCGCAGCGCCCACCGGAAGCGACCTCTACGCCACCGATGCCGCGAACCCCGAGGGGATCTTCACGCGGGTGGAGCGCCTGGACGATTACCACCGCCAGGCCACGGATTTCTCGCTGTTTGCCGGCGATTACCTCAACTGGCGCGCCGGTGCCGGCGTGTTGCCCTACTACGACGAGCAGGGCGTGACGGGCACGCTGTCGATGCTGCCGGATGCCAAGCTGCTGGCCGATCCGCGCGCGCGCGTTGTCTTCGGCTCGAACAACCAGCTGACCGTGCACGGCCAGATCGTGGCGCACGGCGGCGCGATCACGCTCACCGGCGACACCGGCGGTGCGGGCTACGCGCAGAACCCCGGCATCATCGTGAACGGCGGTGCCTATTCCAGCGACAGCAAATCTGTATGGCTGGGAGCCTCGAGCCTGCTCGATGTCTCCGGCATCGTGCTCCTCGATCCGCTGCGAGCTCCCGTGTTCAGCGATGGCGTGCTCGCGGTGCCGCGCAGCGGCCAGGTGCTGGACGGCGGCACCGTTATCCTCAGCAACGACACGGGCTACATCATCGCGCTCAGCTGTCGCGATGCCGAGAGTTGTGGCGATCCCTCCGCCCCCGGCGCGCGCATCGACGTTTCCGGCGTGAGCGGCGTGCTGGATCTTCCGGACGGCAGAACGCGTGACGGGCTCAAACCCGCCACGGTCTGGAGCGATGCCGGCAGCATCTACCTGGGCGCTGGCGCCGGTTTGTTCTACCGGGGTGTGATCAGCGCCCATGGCGGCGCTCCCGAGGCGCGTGGCGGCAGTCTGTCCGTGACGCCGCTGGTTCCACGGATCGGCCCGATCGGCGGCTTCCAGGGTGCGACACGCTTCGTGCTCACGAATCGCCCGGACGGTCTTCCCGAGGGTGCGCTCGAGCCGGGAGAGAGTCTTTTCGGGCCCGCGCGGGGCAATATCGGATTCGGCGTGGATGTGCTCGAGGACTCCGGCGTCGACACGCTCAATCTCGGTGTGAATCCGGCGTTCAGCAACGCGGTGACGCCGGTGGCGATCACGCTGGGCGAAGATCTGGTGATCTCCGTGGCGCGCGAGATCACGATCAATGCCGAGGCCCTGATCGGCACCTCGTCAGACGGTGATTCCACCGTGCGGCTGGAGGCGCCCCACGTCGCCATTCACGGCTATGTTCCGGGCGGGGTGTATCCGCAGGCGCCCAGACTCCCGACCTCGCAGGAAGGCTTGCAGCTCCAGGTGAGCGCGGATCTGATCGATCTGGGCGGGCAGTTCGCGCTGCGCAATTTCGGCAAGGCGGAATTCCTGGCGAGCGGGGACATCCGCCTGCTCACGCCCTCGAGTTACGGCTACTACCGCAGCAGCACCGATCTCACCTCTGCCACTGCAGTGCCCGGGCTGCTGCTGAGTGCTGGCGATCTGGTCTTCAGTGCCGCCCAGATCTACCCGGCCACCGGCAACCGCTTCGTGATCGATGTGGTGTCGCCGGATGCGTCCGTGACATTCCGCGGCAACGCGAATTCCGCGAACGCCCGCACGCCCGTCTCTGCCGGCGGCAGCCTGCTGGTGGTGGCGCCGGAGATCGTGCAGGAAGGCGTGCTGCGCGCGCCTGGCGGCGAGATCGTGCTGGGCGTGGCCGATCCGCAGGACGCTGCCACCAAGGCGCTCTTCAGCTTCACCGGTACATTGCGCAACGGTGAGCCGGGCATCATCCCGCTGCCGCTGCTTGTCACGAATTCCCTGCGACTCGCGGCGGGGAGCATCACCTCGGTGTCCCTCGACGGCCTCACCGTGCCCTACGGACAGACCGTGGACGGGCAGAACTGGCGCTACAACGGCAGCGCCACCTCGGATGCGGGCGCCGCAACCAACGTCCCCGACCTGCTGGCACCGCCGCGCAAGTCCATCACGCTCGGTGCGGGCGCGGTGAATCTGGAGGACGGCGCCACGATCGACCTCGCCGGTGGCGGTGATCTGCAGGCAACGGAGTGGGTGGCGGGCACGGGCGGTTCGCGTGACGTGCTCTCGCAGTACAACACGGTCTACTCGGGCGGCGTGCCGGTGCAGGTGCCGCTCTACGCCGATGCCCGTCCCGTTTACGCGATCATTCCCGGCTATGCCGGCTCGCCGGCGCCCTACGATCCCGCTCTGGTGGGTGGGGATCCTCTGGTGGGGCAGGCGGTGTATCTCTCCGGCGCACCGGGCCTGCCGGCCGGCGTCTACACCTTGCTGCCGGCGAAGTACGCAACCCTTCCGGGTGCCTACCGCGTCGTGCAGGACACCGCCACGATCGACGCACTGCCGTCGCAGAACCTCCAGTTGCCCGATGGCAGCTTCATGGTGGCTGGCCGCTTCACCGACACGCTCACCGGCAGCACCGATGCACGCAGCACCGCGTTCCTCGTGCAATCGGGCGAGGTCTGGCAGAAATACTCCCAGTACAGTTTCAGCAGCGCCAACACCTTCTTCCCCGAGCTTGCCGATGCCACTGGCACTGCCGTGGCCCGGCTGCCTGTGGACGCAGGCCAACTGGTCATCGCCGCCACGCGTACGCTCGGTCTGGGTGCGGACTTGCGCACGGCAGCGGGGCAGGGCGGCGCGGGCGCACTGGTGGACATCGCCTCCGGGCGTATACAGATCGTCGACGCCAACAGCACGGCGCTTGCCGGGCATGTACAGGTGCGCGCTGCCGACCTCGTGGCGCTCGAGGCGAGCAGCCTGCTGATCGGCGGCACCCGCAGCCGCGAGGCCGCCGGCGACCGGATCACGGCGCTCGCATCCAGCGTGGTGCTCTCGAACGACGACGAAACCCTGGAAGCGCCCGAGGTGCTCCTCGTCGCGAGGGCGGATTCCGCAGGTGACGGCGTGGCGCTCGATGCCGGGAGTCGCATCGAGGCCAAGGGCAGCATCGACGCGACGCAGGCCGTGGACATCGTGATCGGACAACTGCCCGTGACGGCAAGCTTCGGCGTGCCGGGTGTGGCAGGCGTGAGCGGGGATGGTGCGCTTCTTCGCGTGTCGAACAGTGCGCCGGTCAGCGTGCGCCGTTTCAACGTGCCCGGCGTGGATGCCGAAGGAACCGCCTTCGGTGTGCTGCGCATCGGCGAGGGCGCCAGCATCAAGGGTGAGGCGGCGATCACGCTCGATTCCGCGGCCAGCACTCTGGTGGCCCCGGGAGCCACCTTCTCGGCCAAAGCGATCAACGCCAACAGTAACCGGATCAGCTTCGTTGCTGACGGCTACACGGGCGCTGTGCCCCGTGGGCTGGTGATCGACTCCCGCACGCTCGCGCAGTTCGCCAACGCCGATGCCATCGATCTGCGCAGCCGCGGCGAGATCGCGTTCCTCGGCGATCTCGACATCGATCTCGATGCCGGGCTGCGGCTGAGTGCGAACCGTTTCTCCGGCGACGGCAGCGATGTTGCTATCGCCGCGACATTCCTCGGCATCGACAACGCACTCGGTGCGCCATCGCTCGCCGCGCGTGCCGGCACGGGCGCGCTCAGCCTGAGCGCGGAGCGCATCGACATCGGTGAGGGAGCGACGGCGCTCTCGGGCTTCGACCGGGTCACGTTCTCGGCCGAAGGGCTGCTTGCCTTCCGCGGCGCGGGAGAACTCGACGCCGGCGCCGCAGATGTCAGCGTGCACGCGGCGCAGGTGCTGGCGGAACGGGGCGCCGAGGGAGCGCTGCGCACCCGCGGCGAACTCCGCCTCGATGCGCAGGGAAGCACCGCCCCGCAAACGGATGCTGCCGACGGCGGCGCGTTGCTGCTACAGGGCGGTGCGCTCAGCATCGATACGCGCGTGCGTGGCGCCAGTCTGGAACTCGTCTCCTCCTCCGGCGATCTGCGCCTCGAGGACGGTGCGCGCGTCGAGGCACGTGGCGTGGGAACCCCGTTCTTCGACGTCGTCCGCTACGCCGATGCGGGCGAGATACGGTTGCGCTCGGCCGCAGATGTGCTGCTCGACGCAGGCTCTGTGCTGGATGTCTCGGCTGCGGCCGGTGGCGGCGATGCAGGGCGCATCGACATCAGCGCGAACGCGGGCGGCCTGCTGCTCGGCGGAGCGCTCTCGGGCGCTGCCTCGGAGGGCCGTATCGGCGGCTCCTTCTCGCTCGATACGCGTGATGCCACCGATCTTGATGCGCTAGTGGCAAAGCTCTCCGGGGGCGGCATCGACCACGAGGTGTCGGTGCGTACGCGTCGCGGAAATCTCTCGCTCTCTGCGGGCACCACCTTGCGCGCCGACAGCATCCGCCTCGTCGCGGACGCAGCGGGCAGCGGCGGGCAGGTGCTGGTGCAGGGCGTGCTCGATGCCTCGGGCCTGCGCGGCGGCAGCATCGCGCTCTTCGGGCGCCGCGGCGTGGACATCCAGGGCAGTCTCCTGGCCACCGGTTCGGCCCCCGATCAGCGCGGCGGCAACGTGTCCATCGGCACCACGGGCACGGCTGGCGGCGCCACCGACGCCGAGCATGGCTACCAGCAGGTGCAGGCAGCAGGATCCGGATTCATCGACATCGGCGCGCAGGCGCGTATCGATGTCTCGGGCGGCACGGCGGGCGGACTCTCGGGCGGCACGGTGCGCCTGCGCGCGCCGTTGCTTGCTGACGGTGATCTGCGCGTCGATATCGATCCGCTCGCGGCCATCACGGGCGCGCGCGAAATCGGCATCGAGGCCTACGCGCGCTGGAGCACCGGCGACGCCACCACGGGTGCACTGCATTTCGACGGCATCATCGATCCGGCCGGGCGCTTCGGTGCCGACGGTCTGGCCGCGGACAACGCCGCACATCGCGATTTCTACGCCGGCACTCTGGCGGGCTTCGTGCGTGACCCGGGCTTTGCGTTCGCGGCGCGCTTCGAAGATCGCGCAGGCGTGGTCCTGCGTCCCGGCATCGAGCTGCTGAATACCGACGAATCCCGGCTGGGCGGTGACATCCGCGTGCTCTCGGACTGGAACCTTGGCGCGGGCCGTCGCGGCGAGGACGGATTGCTGGAGCTCGATTACCGCTACGCGGGCAGCATCGCGCCCGTGCTCACGCTGCGTGCCGCGGGCGATCTGCGACTCGATGCCAGCCTGAGCGACGGTTTCTTCCAGAACCGCAACCCCTTCACTGCCGGTGGTGCCGTCGACAACTCCGCATCGCCCCTGGCCACGCTCGCGAATCCGCTGCCGCTGTTGTCGGCGAACCTCGCCGCCTCGCTCTCGGGTACCGCCGAGGCGCCGCAGCTCCTTGGCGTCGACTCCAGTTCGTATCGTCTCATCGCCGGCGCCGATGACAGCAGCGCCGATCCGCTCGCACTGCTCTCCGGTGCCGATGGCAGCGTACTGCTCGACAAGCACCAGAGCGCGAATTTCCGCCGGCGCAACGGCTCTTTGGCAGAGGTGGTGGCGCCCACGATGGTGCGTACCGGGACGGGCTCCATTGCGATAGCCGCCGCGGGCGACGTGGCCATGCTGGACGCCGTGGCGCCGGGCGTGATCTACACCGCCGGACGTCCCGTCGCCGGCGCCACGCTGCTGCCTGTGTCCACGGTGCTCGAAGGCAGCGGCGGTTTGCCGGTGGTGATTGATACCGGACTCGTCAATCCGGAAGCGGCAGGCTATCTCCACATCCGCGCTTTGCGCGACATCGTCGGCATACAGCAGGTGACCGACGAGGGGCTGCGCACGGGCAAAAAGGGCACCAACCTCAGCCAGTACTGGTGGCCGTGGATGCAGGCGAGCTGCCTTTTCACTGGCACCAGCGGCTGCGTGCGCCCCACCCGTTCCTCGATCGGCTTCGGCATTTTCGGGCAGGGCGTGCTCAGCACGGGCGGCAACATCGTGATCGACGCGGGCCGCGATGTCCGCGATCTCTCGGTTTCCTCGCCCACCAGCTGGTACACCGTGACGGAAGGCGGGCGCAGTGAGGTGGTGACGGTGGGTGGCGGCGACATC
>CAIXOY010000406.1 GCA_903921135.1 uncultured Gammaproteobacteria bacterium | reverse complement strand
GTTCATCCTCGCGGCGCAGCACGACGACGGTTGCATCCCGTGGTTCCCGGGCGGTCATGCGGATCCCTGGGATCATATCGAGGCGGCGATGGGCCTCGTCGTGGCAGGCGAGATCGACGCCGCGCGCCGCGCATATGCCTGGCTGAAGGCGACGCAGCTGCCCGATGGCAGCTGGTGGGCGGCTTACAAGGACGGCGAGATCCACAACCAGGATCGCCGCGAGACCAACTTCGTGGCCTATATCGCCACCGGCGTGTGGCATTTCCACCTCGTCACCGGTGATCTCGATTTCCTGCACGAGATGTGGCCCGCGGTGGAGCGCGCCATTTCCTTCGTACTGGCGCACCAGGGGCCGCAGGGCGAGATCCACTGGGCTGTGGATACCGATGGCCGCCCCATGGAAGACGCGCTGGTCACGGGCTGCAGCTCCATCCACAAGAGCCTCGAGTGCGCGGTGAACATCGCCCACACGATCGCGCGGGATGCCCGGCACTGGGTCGAGGCCAGACGGCAGGTGGGCGATGCGCTACGTCACCGCCCCGAGCGCTTCGACCGCACCTGGGAGAGCAAGGCGCGGTATTCGATGGACTGGTTCTATCCCGTGCTGGGCGGCGTGCTCACGCGCCCGCAGGCACGGGTGCGGCTGCAGGAGCGCTGGGGCGAGTTCGTGCAGGACGGGCTCGGTTGCCGCTGTGTGTCAGACGAACCCTGGGTGACGGTGGCGGAATCCTGCGAGCTCACGATGGCGCTCCTGGCAGCGGGTGACCACCCGCGCGCCGCCAAGCTCTTCAGCTGGCTGCACCAGTGGCGCGACGGCGACGGCACCTACTGGACGGGCTATCAGTGGGTGGAAGACCTGCTCTGGCCCGAGGAAAAACCTACCTGGACCGCGGGTGCTGTGCTGCTTGCAGCCGACGCCCTGACCGGCCATACCGCGGCCAGCCGGCTGTTCACCGCCGTGGAATTGCTAGAGTCGCCGCAGCAGGCCGAGCGTGCGTACGCGCGGCAGTTCCTCGTAAAGACCTGAGGCCACCGCGAGCTGGTAGATCTCCCACGGCGCTTGCCCGCCCTCTGCCGGGTTCGGGAAGAGATCGTGGATCGCGAGCAGGCCACCCTTCACGATCAGCGGGCTCCAGCAGCGGTAATCCGCAAGCGCCGCCGCGTGGCTGTGGCCGCCGTCGATGAACACCATGGCGAGCGGCGTGCGCCAGGCGCGGGATGCGAGCGTGGTCGAGGCCACCACCGGCACCACCGTATCCTCGAGACCGGCGCGGGCGAGCGTGCGACGGAATTCCCGGAAGCTGTCCATGCGCCCGGCCCCGGCGTCGAAGAGCGCTGCGTCGTGGTATTCCTCTCCCGGCTGGTGTTCTTCGGAACCGCGGTGGTGGTCTACCGCGAACAGCACACTGCCTGCGGCGCGGCAGGCAGTGCCCAGGTACACCGTCGATTTCCCGCAGTAACTGCCTACCTCGAGGCAGGGCCCGAGCGCACTCGCCTGGCGCGCGGCATCGTGCAGTGCGGCGCCTTCGTCCGGGTGCAGAAAGCCTTTCACCGAATCGATGTCGATCGGCAGTGCGAGGGCCTCGGTCATGTGCGGGGTGTCCGGATCGCCGCGGGCGGGTGCCCGCGGGGGTTCAGGGAGTGCCGGTCTCGGGGGCTGCGGTGGCGGTGGCCGCGGGCGGCGCTACCAGCCACTTGCTGAGGTCCGCCACGTCTTGCGGGTTCAGCGTGCCCGCGAGTTGACGCAGCCGCAGCGTACGCAGCACGTAGTCGTAACGGGTGTTCGCGTAGTTGCGGATCGCGCTGTAGAGGATGCGCTGCGCGTCCAGTACATCGACCACGTTCCGGGTGCCCACCTCGTAACCGGCCTGCGTGGCGTCGAGGGCGCTCTGCGCGGAGACGATCGCCTGCTGGCGCGCCTTCACGCGCTGCACGTCGGTCACCACGGCGAGGTGCACCGAGCGCGTGGCCTGGATGATCTCGCGCATGGCGCCGGTGTGGTTCTCGCGGGCGGCGATGGCGCGCTCGGCCGACTCGCGGCGTTGCGAGCTGATGGCGCCGCCCTGATAGAGGGGCAGGCTCATGGTGATGGTGAACTGGTTGCCGTCGCGGTAGGAGTAACTTTCGAAGCTCCGGGCGCTGGGAATCAGCGCGTTGTTGTCGGTGACGTCTTCCTTGGACTCGGTGTCGAGGGCCGTGAAACTGCCGGTGATGGTGGGCAGGTGCCGCGACTTTGCCGACTGCGAAGCTTGTCGTGCGGCCTCGGAGGCGTATTCGGCGGCCTTCAGTTCGAAGTTCCCATTGAGCGCCATGTCGACCCACTGGTCGCGGCTGGCCGGTGAAGGGTCGACAACCGGGAACTTCTCGTTCAGCAACCAGAGGTTCGAGTGCTCCTGCCCGGTGAGCACCGAGAGCGCCTCGTAGGACACGCCGAGGTTGCCTTCGTCGGTGAGACGGTTGACCACAGCGAGGTCGTAGGCGGCGCGCGCCTCGTGGACGTCGGTGATGGCGATCAGGCCGACCTCGAAGCGCTGCTGTGTCTGCTCGAGCTGGCGCTGGAACGCGGCTTCTTCGGCGCGGCTGGATTTGAGGTTGTCCATGGCCCGCAGCACGTTCACATAAGCCTCTGCGGTGCGGATGATCAGCGCTTCCTGATCGGCCGCGAAACGCGCTGCCGCCTGCCGCGTCAGCTCCTTGCCTTGCTTGAAGGTGAACCAGGCGGAGAGATCGAAGATCTTCTGGTCGATGTTGAGGAAGTAGTTCTCGTCCTGACCGTCGAGATCCTGGTCGAAGGGGTTGCTGAAGAAGTTGTACTTGCTCTGCGTGGAGAGGTCGGACTCGCCGTAGGTAGCCTGCGCGCCCACCTGCGGCAGCAGCGCCGAGCGGCCCTGCACTTCGGCCTCCTGGCCCGCACGGAAGCTCGCCTCTGCGGATTTCAGGACGGGGTCGTTCTTCAGCGCAAGCTCGTAGATCTCGAGCAGTGTGTCTGCGCTGGCAGCACTGCCCCACGAGAAGGCGGCTGCGAACAGCAAAGAACTGAGGGAGCGGGAGAAATGCGCCATCGTCGGCCTCGTCGGGAAAACCTGCCCGGGAACGGGAGCCGCGGCAGTGTAGCAGAGGGCAGCGCGGGGCATAACGCCGCCTCGGCGGGCAAATTCCCCGCGCTCCGGAGGTGCTGCGTGCGGACAGCTAATATACTTTCGCCGCTTCATCCAACCCCCCCTTGCGGATGCTTTCACGTTGGGACCCTGCCCTGTCATGACGCGCGGTTATCCGCTGCAGATTCACCACGCCGAGTGCGAGGTGAATTTCCTGCGTCTCGCGCGGCTGTTGCCTGGATTCGGCGCGGGGCAGGTGCGACGCATCGGCATCCGCTTCACGTCGGGCCACGAGGACCTGATCGAGCTCCGTGTTACGGAACGCTCACCTTACACAGCTGTCATCGAGCTGCGGCAGGCGCGGCCCGTCTGGGGTGACGCCGCGCTCGAGATCAGCGTCCGCGCCTACCTTGATGCGCGGATGGCCGAGGTCACCGGCTGCCGTCATGCGCGACGCCTGCTGCCGCGCTATCCGTACCCGAACAGCCGCGGTCTCGCGCGGGACGAGAAATTGCAGCAGGACCTGCTGCTCGGCGAGTGGCTCTCCCGCTGTCTGGCTGACGGGCGTGTGCCGGATCTCGCCCTCGTCGGTGCCGGCTCGTGAGCCGGGCGGTGCTGCACCTCGACCCGCCCGGTGGCGTGCTGCGCATCGTGCAGGTCACCGACACGCACCTCGAGCAGCAGACGGGCGGCACCCTGCTTGGCATGGATACCGACGCGAGCCTCGGGCATGTGCTGGATCTGGTGCGCTCTGCTGCCCGCAAACCCCATCTGCTGCTGGCGACGGGGGATATCGCCAATCATGCGAGCGCCGAGGCCTATGGCCGCGCGCGCGATGCCTTCGACACTCTTGGCGTGCCTTGGGCCTGGCTCCCCGGCAATCATGACGAATTCGACCCCATGCAGCGCGTGCTCGGCCGTGGCGCGGCCATGGTGCGCGCGGTGCGTACGCCGCACTGGCAGGTTCTGCTGCTCGACTCCACCGTGCCTGGCCAGGTAGGCGGGCGTCTGGGCGCGGAGGAACTCGCCCTGCTCGGGCAACTGCTGGACGAAGCGCCCGCGCTGCACGCACTGGTCTGTCTGCATCATCAGCCCGTGCCCATAGGCTGCGCCTGGCTGGACGAGCAGATGGTGGCCGACGACGAGGCTTTCTTCGCGGTGCTTCGGCGCCACCCGCAGGTGCGGCTGGTGCTGTGGGGCCACGTACACCAGGAGTTCGCGGGTGAGCGCGATGGCATCGCGCTGCGCGCCACGCCTTCCAGCTGCATACAGTTTGCGCCGTCGAGCGCGGGCTTCCGCGTCGATGAGCAATCGCCCGGCCTGCGCTGGCTGGAACTTGCGCCCGACGGCAGCTTCGGCACGCAGGTCGCGCGGGTGCAGGACGTGAGTTTCAGCTTCGATCGCGACTCCGCCGGCTACCTCTGAGCGGCGCCACGCGCCCCGCGCTCCGATAGACTGTCTTCCTTCACGCATCACCTGGATCCTTCCGGAAGCCCCATGGCACTGAACTCCGATTACAACGCCGAAGCCATCGAGGTCCTCACCGGACTCGATCCGGTGCGCAAGCGCCCCGGCATGTACACCGACACCTCCCGCCCCAATCACCTTGCGCAGGAAGTCGTCGACAACAGCGTCGACGAGGCACTCGCCGGTTTCGCGCGGAACATCGACGTGGTGCTGCACGCCGACGGCTCTCTCTCGGTCACCGACGACGGCCGCGGCATGCCCGTCGACATACATCCCGAGCAGGGCAAGCCCGGCGTCGAGGTGATCCTCTGCACGCTGCACGCGGGCGGAAAATTCTCTGACCGCAACTACCAGTTCTCCGGCGGTCTGCACGGCGTGGGTGTGTCGGTGGTGAACGCGCTCTCGCTGGAACTCGAAGTACGCGTGCGCCGCGACGGCAATGTTTATCGCATGGGCTTCAGGAACGGCGACAAGGCCTCGGATCTCGAGGTCGTCGACGTGGTGGGCAAGCGCAACACCGGCACATCGGTGCGCTTCCGTCCTGATCCGAAGTACTTCGATACCGTGAAGTTCTCGGTCTCGCGACTCACGCACCTGCTGCGCGCCAAGGCCGTGCTCTGCCCTGGCCTGCACATCTCCTTTGCCGATGAAGCCGCCGGCACGCGCGAGGAATGGCACTACGAGAACGGCCTGCCGGATTATCTGCGTGGCGCGACATCCGGCTTCACGACGCTGCCGGCGGAGCCCTTCGTGGGCAGTTTCAACGGCAGCACCGAGGCCGTGGACTGGGCCGTGCAGTGGTTGCCCGAGGGGGGCGATCTCACCACCGAAAGCTATGTGAACCTCATCCCCACGCCGCAGGGCGGCACGCACGTGAACGGTCTGCGCGCCGGTTTGCTCGAGGCGTTGCGCGAGTACTGCGAGTTCCGCAACCTGCTGCCACGCGGGATCAAGCTCGCACCGGAAGACCTCTGGGACCGCTGCGCCTACGTGCTCTCGGCGAAGCTGCGCGAGCCGCAGTTCAGCGGGCAAACCAAAGAGAGGCTCTCCTCGCGGGAGGCCGCGGCCTTCATTGCAGGTGTCGCACGCGATGCCTTCGGCCTCTGGCTCGGCCAGCACACCGAGGAAGGCGATCGCCTCGCCGAGATGGCGGTCTCGGCCGCCGGCAGCCGCTTGCGCAAGAGCCGGCAGGTGGAGCGCAAGAAGGTCACGACGGGCCCCGCGCTTCCCGGCAAGCTCGCCGACTGCACGGCGCAGGATCTCGACCGTACCGAGCTGTTCCTCGTCGAGGGCGATTCCGCAGGCGGCTCTGCCAAGCAGGCGCGTGATCGCGTCTTCCAGGCCATCATGCCGCTGAAGGGCAAGATCCTGAACTCCTGGGAACTGGAGAGCGGCGAGATCCTCGCCTCCGAGGAGATCCACAACATCGCGGTGGCACTGGGTGTGGATCCGGGCTCCGCGGATCTCGAGGGCCTGCGCTACGGCAAGGTCTGCATCCTCGCCGACGCCGACAGCGACGGGCTGCACATCGCCACGCTGCTCTGCGCGCTCTTCGTGCGGCACTTCCGGCCGCTGGTCGATGCCGGGCGCGTCTTCGTGGCCATGCCGCCGCTCTACCGTATCGATGTCGGCAACGACGTCTACTACGCACTCGACGAGGCCGAGAAGCAGGGCGTGCTCTCGATGATCGAGGCCGAGAAAAAACGCGGCAAAGTGAACGTGCAGCGCTTCAAGGGTCTGGGCGAAATGAACCCGCTGCAGCTGCGAGAGACCGTGATGTCGCCGGACACGCGGCGTCTGGTGGAGCTCACCATCAGCATCGAGGACCGCGCCGAGGAAGTGCTCGACATGCTCCTCGCCAAGAAACGCTCCACCGACCGCCGCGACTGGCTGGAGCGCAGCGGGAATCTCGCGGAGATCGTCTGAACGTGGCTCCCGCGGCGCCCGGCTTCGAACTCGCGCAGCGCGAGTCCGGTGCCGTGCTGGTGCTGCGCGGGGATTGGCTGGTCTCGGCGCCGCCGCCTGCCCTGCAGGGCCTGCTGGACACCTTGCACACGGCCGCGCCGCACAAACTTGCGCTCGACTGTACGGAACTCGGTCAGTGGGATTCCGTTCTGCTTGCGACGTTGCGCGGGTGCCGTGCCTGGTGTGAGGAGGTCGGGGCTGATTTCGATACGGGCAGCACCCCGGCTGCCGCCTTACGGCTTCTCGCGCTCTCCGATGCCGTGGCGCCGCACCGCCGCCCTGCCGAACCCCGCGCAGCCTGGTTGCGACGCCTGCTCGCGGGCGCTCCGTTGCAGGCTCTGCTTACCGAGGTTGCCTCGGCCTGCACATTCGTAGGCGAGCTGTTGATGGCGCTTGGCAGGCTCTGTACGGGCCGTGCCCGGATGCGCGTGGTGGACCTGCTCTGGTTCGTGCAGCAGGCGGGTCCGCAGGCGCTTGGCATCGTTACGCTGATCAGCGTGCTGGTGGGGATGATCCTCGCGTACCTTGGCTCGGTGCAGTTGCAGCAGCTCGGCGCGCAGGTCTACGTGGCGGATCTGGTCGCACTCGGCATGGTTCGCGAGATGGCGCCGCTGATGACGGCGGTCATCATGGCCGGCCGCACGGGCGCGGCCTACGCCGCGCAACTCGGCACCATGCAGACGCGCGAGGAAATCGACGCCATCGAAACGCTCGGCATTTCACCCATGGAGTTCCTGGTACTGCCGCGGATGCTCGCGCTGGTGCTGGTGATGCCCATGTTGTGCATCTACAGCGATGTGCTCGGCATGCTGGGCGGTGCGCCCGTGGCGATGGCCATGGACGTCACCTGGGGCCAGTACCTGGCGGGCGCACAAGAGGCCGTCACGCTCACGCACATTGCCACGGGAGTGGCAAAAAGCGTCGCCTTCGGCGTGCTGATCGGCGCGGCCGGCTGCCGTGCAGGGCTGCGCTGCGGCCGCAGCTCCGAGGCGGTGGGGCAGGCCACCACCACGGCCGTGGTCCGGGCGATTGTGTGGCTGGTCGTCGCGGACGCGGCCTTCAATATCGTCTACCAGCGGCTGGGGATCTGAGGCGTGGACATCCCCCGTGAGCACATCCGCGTGAGCGGTCTCGAGATGCGCTACGGCGCACGCGTGATCCAGCGCGGTCTCGATTTTGCCGTGATGCGGGGCGATATCTTCGTGATCATGGGTGGCAGTGGCTGCGGCAAGTCCACGCTGCTCAAGCACATGATCGGGCTCTACGAGCCGGCAGCCGGTGAGGTGTTCTACAACGGCACCAGCTACCAGCGCTGCGATGCGCCTGCACGTGCCGGGATGCGCCGGCGCTGGGGCATTACCTACCAGTCCGGCGGGCTTTTCAGCGCCATGACGCTGGCAGAGAACGTCGCGCTCCCACTCACCCAGTACACATCGCTGGACGCGGCCAGCGTCCGAGAGATGGTCTCCTACAAGCTCGCGCTGGTGGGGCTTGCGGGCTTCGAGGAGTATTATCCCTCGGAAATCAGCGGCGGCATGCAGAAGCGCGCCGGGCTCGCACGGGCGATCGCGCTCGATCCGGAAATCCTGTTTTTCGACGAGCCTTCGGCGGGCCTCGACCCGGTGAGTTCGCGGCTGCTGGACGAGCTGATCCTGCAGATGCGCGATGCGCTCGGTGTCACGGTGGTGATCGTCACCCATGAGCTCGCGAGCATCTTCGCGATTGCCAGCAACTCGGTTTACCTCGACGCGGAGACACGCACCATGCTCGACACCGGTGATCCCCGCGAACTGCTGCGCGCGAGCCCGCATGCGGCGGTGCGCCGTTTTCTCGGACGTGGCGAGGCAGCCGGAGCGGCGCCATGAGCCTGCGCCCCAGCGCCACGGCCATCGGGGCTTTCGTCATCGGCACGCTGTTGCTGGTCGTCGGTTCACTCGCGTTCTTCGGCAGCAATCTCTTTGGCAGCGGCAAGGACTTGCGCAGTGCGGTGGTGATTTTCACGGGCTCCGTGAAGGGCCTGAACGTAGGCGCCCCCGTAACCCTGCGCGGCGTGAAGATCGGTGATGTGCGCGAGATCGCGCTGCGCTACGACGAGACCCACCAGGAGTTCGTCACGCC
Source organism: uncultured Gammaproteobacteria bacterium (assembly GCA_903921135.1). Taxonomy (GTDB): domain Bacteria; phylum Pseudomonadota; class Gammaproteobacteria; order Pseudomonadales; family UBA5518; genus UBA5518. Next base: position 656 of record CAIXOY010000406.1, on the reverse strand, counting down.
GGTCTTCATCACCGTGAATGTCGCGGATCTGGGCGTGAAGCGCGAGTTTGCGCGTACGGCTGCGCTGGCACCTCTGGTCGAGCGTGGGCTCCGGGCGCAGTTGCGCATGCAGAGCGTGCTCACGGGGCTTCTGTACATCGACCTCGATTTCCTCCCGCAGTCGCAGGCGCGGTACGTTGATTACGACGCCGGCGCGGAGCAGATTCCGACTGCGCCCACGGAGCTCGAAGCCATTCTGGAGCGTGTCAGCGAGATCGATATCCAGGCCTTCGTGCAGCGCGCCGACAACACCGTTCGCGCCCTCGAATCCTTGCTCACGGATCCGGAGGTGAAACGCCTGCCCGCCAGCCTGAACGCCACGCTTGCCGAGGTGCGCACGCTCGCCGCCGACACCGACCGCGAGGTGAAGGCGCTGGGCGGCCGCGTGGGCGGGCTTGTCGACACCGCCGAGGGCGAGCTCTCGGGCACAGGTGTGGAACTCAAGCGTATGGCGGACCGCCTTGATACCAGCCTTATGCAGCTTGATGCCACGCTCGTGAGCCTCCAGCGCACCTCCGACGAGGTGGGCTACGCCGCCTCGGACCGCTCCCCCGCGCTCCACGAACTGGGCGAAGCTGCTGCCGAGATCGGTCGCGCTGCGCGCGCCATGCAGGCAC
>CAIXOY010000405.1 GCA_903921135.1 uncultured Gammaproteobacteria bacterium | reverse complement strand
TGAACGTGTTCCTCGAGCGCCTCGATTCCCCTGCCGTACGCGCCGCCTACGAGGGGCAGGACGCGCGCTGGAACGCGCGCGCCGCGGCGTTCAACGCACGCATGGAGGCAGAGGGTCTGCCACTGCGTGCGGCCAATCTCGCGTCCATCTGGACGCTCTTCTACACCACGCCCAGCCGCTACAACTGGATGCTGCAGTTCTATCTGCGCGAGCAAGGTCTGGCGCTCAGTTGGGTGGGAACGGGCAGGCTCATCTTTCCGGTCGACATGACGGATGACACCTTCGGTTCTGTGCTGGAGCGTGTGGTTGCGGCCTGCGAGTGCATGAAGGCCGGCGGCTGGTGGAGTGAAACCGTCATGGAGAGCAACCGGGACATCCGCCGCAGCGTTCTGCGCGAGGCCTTCTTCGGCCGGTGATGCCGGGCACGTGCGTGCCCGGCATCACCGGAGATGTTCAGCGGCGGAAATGGGGCATCGGGTCGATCATCTCGCCGCGCAGCAGTGCGAGCGGTGCGCTGTAGTACATGCGGATGTCGTGGAAGGGATCGGTGACGATCTTGGTGGCCCACACCACGCCCGTCCACAGGGAGTCCTGTTTTGCGAGCTGCAGCACGCGGAACAGGAGCGCAGACACGCCCAGCGCCAGCCAGGCGAGCCCTACCTGGTTCACGAGCCCCTGCACGTTGCTGGCAGGCTCGATCATGCCGAACAGCGAAGGGTTCACCATCAGCAGCACCGGGATCAGCGCCCATGCCGACATCAGCACGATCTTGCGCTTGATGTTGTAGCCAACCTTGATCTCTTCCTTGTGCTCGTCGGTGACCTGGTTCACGTCATCGTAGCCGCGCGGCTCGAAGAAGAAATGCCCGGCCTGCCGGCTCACCATCGAGAAGCACCAGGCGATGATCGCGGCGATGGCCGGATTCACGAACAGCATCACGTACGCGCAGAGAAAGCTGATCGCACTGAAGAGATGCAGCGTCTGGTTGATGCGGCTGTGGTGGTAGAAACGGTGGTCGTCCATGCGCTGCGTGTGCAGCGTCTCCAGAAATGCGCTCATGCCGTGCTCCCGCGGGAAGGTGGATGATCCGGTGCGCGTGCGGCGCATCCGTTGCTGCCGAAATTGTCACAGGCAGATGAAGGCCCTGTGACAGCGCCGTACTTTTCTCGTCACGAGGCTGTCGCAATTCCGCGACACGCTGTTCATATGACGGAACACCACACAACGCGCAGCGCAGCCCCGCTTCAGCACACGTCGGGGGATCCTCTTCGCATCGCGCTCGTCACCGAAACCTGGCCGCCCGAAGTGAACGGCGTCGCTCTGACAGTGGCCAGGCTCGCGCGGGGTCTGCTTGCGCGCGGGCACCGTTTGCAGCTCTTCCGCCCACGGCGTGGTCGTGATGACATCCCGCGAGAGGCAGGCATGGAGGAGCATCTGCTCCCCGGCCTGCCTATCCCGCGCTACAGCGAGTTGCGTATGGGGCTGCCGGCGCGGAGTCGTCTGCTGCGGCTCTGGCGCGAGGCGCGGCCCGATGTGGTGCACATCGCGACGGAAGGGCCGCTCGGCTGGTCTGCGCTGCGTGCTGCTCGCGAACTCGGGATCCCCGTCAGTTCCGAGTTCCGCACCAACTTCCACATGTACTCCGGCCACTACGGAATCGGCTGGTTGCAACCGCTGGTGACGCGCTACCTGCGCTGGTTCCACAACAATGCCGGCGTCACGATGGTGCCCACTGATGGCATGCGTCGTGAACTCGATGCGCTTGGCTTCGAGCGCTTGCAGGTGGTGGGGCGTGGGGTGGACACCGTGCGCTTCGATCCCCGGCATCGCAGCGACGATGTGCGTGCGCAGTGGGGTGCATCGGCAGACGCACCGGTATTGCTGTGCGTGGGCCGGCTTGCCGCAGAGAAAAATCTCGATGTACTCCTGGATGCCTGGCGCAGCGTGAAAGAGCGCTCGCCTATAGTGCGTCTGGTGCTGGTGGGTGATGGACCGCTGCGGGCCGAGCTCATGCAGCGCTGCCCGGATGCGATCTTCGCGGGACAGCGCACCGGAGAGGATCTCGCGCGGCACTATGCGAGCGCGGATCTCTTCGTGTTCCCCAGTCTCAGCGAGACCTGGGGCAACGTGGTGACCGAGGCGATGGCGAGTGGTCTGCCGGTGATTGCGTGGGATCGCGCAGCGGCGGCGGAACTCGTGCGCTCGGGCGAGAACGGCGTGCGGGTCGGGTGCGGTGACGTCGAAGGTTTTCATGCTGCGGTGCTGCAGGCGGTGGCTGATCCTGTTGCCTTGCATCGGCAGGGTCAGGCCGCGCGTGCGCTGTCACTCGAGCTCGGGTGGGAGGGCATCGTCGTGATGGTCGAAGAAGAGATGCGCGCGGTCGTCAGCAGGTCGCGGGCATGGCCCGCTCCCACAGCAGAGATCTACGCAACGCCGCTCTGATCGCCACTGCGTCCCTGCATGGTGTGGGAGCGCGCCATGCGCGCGACAGCGGCATCGGGGATGACGCACGCGCCTCTTCGGGGCTACCCTCCGTCCGAGGCAGTCGTAGTCAGGCGCTGCGCCTGAGCCAGCACTGTCCGTGAACGCGACTGGCACCCAGGTGAAACACCATGAACCCGGATACGGACCTCAGTTCCGCGGATCTGCGCTTCTTCGTGACCGTGGCGGGAGCGAACTCTCTCGCAGCCGCTGCCCGCGAACTCGATGTGTCCCGCTCCGCCGTGACGCAGCGCCTGCGCCAACTCGAAGAGCGCCTGAAGTGCGTACTGATCGAGCGCTCCACCCGGCACCTGCGCCTTACCGAGGCGGGCCAGATCATTCTTGCGCGCGGGCAGGCGGTGCTCGACGAACTCGACAGCATCGCCGAGGCACTCAGCCTGCGCCGCAAGGTGGTGAGCGGGCATCTGCGCATCGCCGCCCCACTTGGCTTCGGCCGCAGGTACATCACGCCGCTGCTGGCCGCCTTCCGCGAGGCGCATCCCTCGGTGCTGGTGAGCCTCACGCTGACCGATCGCCCCGTCGTCTCCGATGAGGGCAACTGGGATCTGATCATCCACATAGGCGAGTTGAAAAATTCTTCGCTGGTGATGGTGCGCCTTGCCTCCAACGAGCGTTACCTCTGTGCCGCCCCCTCCTACCTCGCTGCGCATGGAGAACCGCTCTGCCCGCTCGATCTTGCCCGGCACTCCTGTCTGGCGCTGCGCCAGAACGACGAAGACGTCACGCTCTGGCGCTTCATCGACGAGCAGCAGAACGCCATTCCCGTGCGCATCACACCCACGATGTCGAGCAACGACGGCGAAGCCGTGCGGACGTGGGCGCTGCAGGGGCTGGGGCTCATGGTGCGCTCGGAGTGGGACGTGGTCGAAGACCTGCGTCTGGGCCGTTTGCAGCGCGTGTTACCCGCGCTGCGGATGCCCCCGGCCGATGTGGTGGCACTGCTCGGCAAGCGTGGTGGCCGCTCCGCGCGTGCGAACGTGTTCCTGTCCCTGCTGCAGGAACGGTTGAAACCGGTTCCCTGGCGCCGTGCTGTGACGGTGAACTGAACACGGCTTGGTGTTAAGTCCAGCCAGAACACTGAGTGAAGCACCGCTTTCTTACCCTGTGCGATGCCCCGGAGTGATCATGCAAGCGCGTGTGAAACCGGAGAAACACCATGACTCGGAAACATCAGCTTCTGCCCCTGGCATTGGCAATCGGCATGTCTGCGTCGGCGCTGGTACAGGCACAGCCAGGATCGGGCGGGCCTGCCGCTTCCATCGAGGAATTCGTGGTGACCGCGACGCGCCGCGAGGAATCGCTGGCGAAAGTCCCGGTGAGCATCAGCGCCTACTCGCAGGCGCGCATGGATGCCCAGGGCATCAAGTCCATCGACGACATCGCGCGTTTCACGCCGGGCCTGACCTTCGCGCCCTCGTCTGACGGTCTGACCAGCTCCATCGCCATCCGCGGTGTCTCCTCGGGCGTTGGCGCCTCCACCACCGGCGTCTACATCGACGATACGCCGGTACAGGTACGCTCCGGGACGGGGGTGGTCACCGAGAACATGTATCCGCAGGTCTTCGATCTTGAGCGCGTCGAGGTGCTGCGCGGGCCGCAGGGCACATTGTTCGGCACCGGATCGATGGGCGGCACTGTGCGCTTCATCACGCCGGAGCCGAGCCTCGACACCTACTCCGGATACGCCCGTGCCGAGTACGGGGTTCTGGATAGCGGCGAGCCCGGCAGTGAAATCGGCGCCTCGGGTGGCGGCCCGATCGTTCCGGGGAAATCCGCGTTCCGGGTGAGCGTGTTCTATTCGGATGCCGGCGGTTACGTGGACCGCAAGCCCTTCGACGGCTCCGGCAACACCGACAAGGACATCAACTCCGAAAAGACCACCGCGCTGCGTGCTGCGCTCAAGTTCGCGATCGGCGAGGACATCACGGTGAAGCCCTCGGTCTTCTACCAGCGCAAGCGCAGGAACGATGGCTATTACTGGGAGTCGCTCTCGGACGAAGACAATCAGGACTTCAGCACCGGCTGGGACCAGAAACAGCCCGGCACTGACAAATTCACGCTACCCTCGCTGAACATCAACTGGGCGCTCGGCGGCGCGGATCTGGTGATCAACAGTTCCTACCTCGATCGCGAGCTCGAGCGCGATTCGGACTACTCGACCTTCCTCTGGTTCGCTCTGGTGGGTGACCCCACCCCGACCGATCCGGTTGCGGATTACCGCGCCGTCTCGAAGGCCGGCGTGCGCCAGAAATCCTGGACGCACGAGCTGCGGCTGCAGTCCACCGACGAGAGCAGCGCGCTCACGTGGGTGGTGGGCGCGCTGTACCAGTCTTCGCGCCTCGAGACGGACCAGTACGTCACCGATCCCTTCCTGCCGCAGTTGTCGCTCGATGTCTACGGCGCGCCCATCGAGGACATCTTCGGTGTCGGGCTCGTCGATGGCATCTACAGCGCCACCATCGACCAGAGGGCCAAAGACGAGCAGAGCGCCTTGTTCGGGCAGATCGACTACGCGCTCAGCGACGCGCTCACGCTCACCGTGGGTGCGCGCCTAGCCCGGACCACGCTCGATTTCGATCGGGAGTTCGGCGGCCCCTTGCTCTGCGTGGACTGTGACGGTTCGGTGGAGACCACGGGCGGCAAGACGCCCTCTGCCCATCCCTTCACGCCCAAGGTCGGGGTGTCCTGGGAGCCCGACGAGAACAGCATGTACTACCTGTCTGCGGGCAAGGGCTTCCGCGTGGGCGGTGTGAACAATCCCTCGACGGCAACCGACCGCCCCGGCTGCCCGGGCGGGTTGCAATCACCCGACACCTACGATTCCGACAAACTCTGGAGCTACGAGATCGGCGCGAAGAACCAGTTTGCCGACGGCCGCATCCGCACGCAGGCGGGCGTGTTCTACATCGACTGGAAAGACATCCAGCAATCGGTGTCTGCGAACGGCTGCTTCACCTCGTCGTACAAGGACAACCTCGGCAGCGCGGAAGTGAGTGGCTTCGATGTTTCGGCCGAATTCCTGCCAATGGAAGGACTCTCCATCGCGGTCTCGGGCGGATACACGCGTGCGCGTTATTCGGAAACCGCATTCGGCGCACCGGCAAGCGGCACCGGCATCCCCGCCGTCCTCGCCGAGGACGGCGATTCGCTCGGTGTATCGCCGTGGAACGCGACCCTCTCGGGCGAGTACGAGTTCGTTGCGTGGGGGCAGCCTTCCTACGTCCGGCTCGACTACAGCTACACCGGCAAAGACAAGGACGACACCCCGCAGCGCAACCCCGTGAGCTCCACCTACGATCCGGATCTGCGGGCCGATCCGGCGATCATCCGGCTCGATGCGAGGATGGGCATGCGCGTGGAGTCCTTCGACATCTCGCTCTTCTGCCGCAACCTCCTGAACGAGACGCCCTCGCTCGGGCGCCTGCACGATGGCCTTGGAGACCCGCTCTTCTTTGCCGTCACCGTGAGGCCGCGTACGCTGGGCCTCACCGGCACCTACCGTTTCTGAGGGCACTCATGCTGCGCGGCGTATCGAGGGGCTGTTTCGCTGTTCTGGCACTGCTCGCGCAGCCGCTGTTCGCAGAGGCCGATGCGGCCAGCGCCGCGCCGCGCGCGCTCACGCAACAGGGCCCTGTCGAAGGCGAGGCGTCGGGCACCGTGCTTGCGTTCCGCGGCATTCCCTATGCGGCGCCGCCGGTCGGAGCGCTGCGCTTCCGGGCGCCGCAATCGCCCGTCAAACGCGAAGGCGTGCTCTCCGCGCTGGATATGGGGCCCGCCTGCCCGCAACTGATCGATGCCGATCTCACCGAGAACAACCACGCCATGATGGCGGAGGACTGTCTCTCGCTGAACGTCTGGACGCCCGGCACCGATGCGCGCAAGCGTCCGGTGATGGTGTGGATCCACGGCGGTGCCTATGTCGTCGGTTCCGTGCGCAACACGGGTTATGACGGCTCAAGGCTCGCGGCGCGCGGAGACGTGGTGGTTGTGTCGATCAACTACCGGCTCGGTGCCTGGGGATTCCTCGCGCTCGCTGACCACGGCAGTTCGTACGACGGGAGCGCGAACGCCGGGCTTCTCGATCAGATCGCGGCCCTTCGCTGGGTGCAGCAGAACATTTCCGCGTTCGGGGGTGACCCCGGCAACGTCACGATTTTCGGCGAGTCGGCGGGTGCCTCCAGTGCGGGCGCGCTGCTCTCGATGCCGCAGGCGGCGGGTCTGTTTTCGCGCGCGATCCTGCAGAGCGGGCTGCCGTCGAACCAGACACCGCATGCCTACCCGCGCAGCAAACGCCTCGCCGCGGAATTCCTCACGCTGCTGGGCGCGACATCGCCTGCGGAAATACAGGGCCGGTCGATGCAGGACCTGCTGGACGCGCAGGACGCACTCTTCACCTCGCACAGCGATCTGGGCACCTTCGGCCCCGTCGTCGATGGCATCACGCTGAAAGAGCCGCCCTTCACGGTGGTCTCAGAGGGGCGTGGGAACCGCGTTCCGATCCTCGTGGGCACCACGGGGGAGGAGATGCGTTACTTCACCTCGGTGTACGACATCGGTCTCGAACGAAAGCCACGGGCGCTCATGCAGGAGCAGCTCAAGGCCGCGGCAGGCCCGCGCGCGGCCGAGGTGCTGGCCACGTACGAGAAGCTGTACCCGGACTGGGGCGATGTCGCGGTGCAGATCGCCTCGGATGCCTTCCTGCGACTGCCCTCGATCCGGCTGGCCGAAGCGGTGACGGGCTTCCAGCCGGTGTACATGTACCTGTTCAGCTACCGCTCCACCTCGAGCTACAAGCGCTTCGGCTCGATGCACTCCATCGAGATACCTTTCGTTTTCGGGACTGTCGATCTGCCCGAAGTCATCGCGTATCTTGGCCGTTCGCCGCACCGTGCGGAGCTGTCGGCGCGGACCATGGATCATTGGGTGGCCTTTGCGCGCCACGGGAACCCGGCGCTGCCGGGCGGTATGCTCTGGCCCCGCTACGATCTGCAGGGAAGGCAGACCATGGAGCTTGGGCCGGAATCGAAGCTCGTGAGCGACCCGCTGGGCGAACAGCGCCGGGCCTGGGGCGAGCAGTTGCCCAGCAAGGATTCCGCCTGGCAGCTCTTGCAGAAAAACCACTAGCGCCCTGCGCGCGCGACACGCGAGTGCAAGGGCATGTCTGATTCTGAAGATGCAGTGCTGTTTCCGGGCTTCCGACCCCATCGCGTGGCGGTGGCAACGGATGTCTGGATAGACGCGCTGGTTGGCGGCAGCGGCCCGCTGCTGCTGCTGCTCCACGGTCACCCGCAAACGCGCGCGATGTGGCACAAGCTCGCGCCTGCATTGGCACTTAGCCACACGCTCGTGATGCCGGATCTGCGCGGCTACGGCAATTCCTCCAAGCCCCAGGGTCTGCCGGACCACGCGAATTACGCCAAGCGCGAGATGGCGCTCGACCAGATCACGCTGATGCGCTCGCTTGGCTTCTCCACCTTCGACGTGCTTGCCCACGACCGCGGTGCGCGCGTTGCACACCGGCTGGCGATGGACCATCCGGCCGCGGTGGGGCGCATGGTGCTGCTCGATATCGCGCCCACGCTGGTGATGTACGAACAGACGAGATTCGAGTTCGCCACGGCCTACTGGCACTGGTTCCTGCTGATACAGCCCGCCCCACTGCCGGAGCGGCTGATCGAGGCCGATCCCGGCGCGTATCTGCGCGAGGTGATCGGGCGGCGCAGCGCGGGCCTCGCGCCGTTTGCACCGGCTGCGCTCGATGCCTATGAGCGCGCGCTTGCCCAACCCGCTGCCGCGCACGGCATCTGCGAGGATTACCGCGCCTCTGCCGGCATCGATCTCGAGCACGACCGCGCAGACCGTGCAGCGGGCCGGATGCTCCAGATGCCGTTGCTGGTGTTGTGGGGAGAGCAGAGCGTGGTCCACAGGTGTTTTCGTCCGCTGGAGGAGTGGCGGCGCGTGGCCACCGATGTGCAGGGCGAGGCGCTGCCCTGCGGGCATTACATCGCCGAGGAAGCCCCTGAACTGCTGTTCCAACGCGTGATGCCGTTTCTGTCAGCGGGCGCGGAAGGCAAGGTTGCACGCGCATGAGTGGCCGCAGCCTCTACCGCAAGATCGTCGAGGCCCACACCGTGTCGGTGCTGGACGAGCAGCACGTGCTGCTCTTCTGCGATCTGCACCTGATGAACGAGTACACCAGCCCGCAGGCCTTTGCGGGGCTGCAGGCGGCCGGTCGCGGCGTGGCGATGCCCGGCCAGAACCTCGCCACCGTGAGTCACATCATCCCCACGCACGCGGTGTTTCCGCGCGTGATCCGCGAGCCGGCCTCCTCGCTGCAGGCGCGCAATCTCGCGGCCAACTGCGAGCGCCACGGCATCGCGCTGTTCGATACCAACGATCCGCTGCAGGGCATCGAGCACGTCATCGCGCCCGAGCACGGGATGATCCGCCCCGGCATGGTGGTGATGTGTGGCGACAGTCATACCACCACCTATGGCGCGCTCGGGGCGCTGGGTTTCGGCATCGGCACTTCCGAGGTGGAGCACGTGCTCGCCACGCAGACGCTGGTGTACCGCAGGGCGCAGGAGATGCGTGTGCGCGTCGACGGCCACCTGCCTCAGGGCACCACGGCCAAAGACCTGATCCTGATGATCATCAGCCGGATCGGTGCGCAGGGCGCGCGCGGTTTCGTGGTGGAGTTCTGTGGTGATGCGATCCTCGCGCTGTCGGTGGAAGCGCGCTTCACGCTCTGCAACATGGCCGTGGAAGCGGGCGCCCGGGGTGCGCTGATCGCCCCTGATGAAACTGCCGTTTCCTATGTGCTGGCGCGCGCATCCGACATCGATGTTGCCGCCGCACGCCTCGACTGGATGGAACTGCACAGCGACCACGATGCGAGCTTCGAGTGCGAGTACAGCTTCGATGCCTGCGGCGTTGCGCCGCAGGTGAGTTGGGGCACCAGCCCCGACCAGACGATTCCCATCGACGGACGCATACCCGGTACGGCTGACCACCCGGAGGAAGGGACGACGCGCGCCTTGGACTACTGCGGCCTGTCGCCGGGAATGTCCCTGCAGGGCCTGCCGGTGCAGATCGTCTTCATCGGATCCTGCACCAACGGCCGCATCGAAGATCTGCGTGCAGCGGCGGCGGTGATACGCGGGCGGCGCGTGGCTCAGGGTGTGCGCGCGATGGTGGTGCCGGGTTCGGGGGCCGTACAGAAACAGGCAGAGGAAGAGGGCCTGGCGCGTGTGTTCGCGGAGGCGGGCTTCGAGTGGCGGCGTCCGGGCTGCTCGATGTGCCTTGCCATGAATGACGACCTTGCAGAGCCCGGTGAGCGTTGCGCCTCCACCACCAACCGCAATTTCGAGGGCCGTCAGGGACGCGGCGCGATCACGCACCTGATGAGCCCGGCGATGGCGGCGGCGGCCGCGGTCACGGGACATATCGTCGATGTGCGCACGCTGGAGGCGCTGCCATGAGTGGCGTCCGCGCGATCGAGGGCATCGCTGCCGTGATCGACATCGACAACCTCGACACCGATCAGATCATGCCCAAGCAGTTCCTGCGCGGCATCGACAAATCAGGCCTCGACAAGGGCCTGCTGTGGGATCTGCGGTTCGATGGCACCGGCAACCCGCGGCCGGATTTCGTGCTGAACCAGCCGGCATGGGCGCATACGCGCATCCTGATCGGCGGTGCGAATTTCGGTTGCGGATCCAGCCGCGAGCACGCGGTGTGGGGTCTGCAGCAGTTCGGCATCGGGGCGGTGATCGCGCCGAGTTTCGGCGAGATCTTCCAGTCGAACGCGGTGAACAACGGATTGCTTGCGCTTGTGCTCGCGCCGCACGAGGTGCGCGCACTGGTCGCGGAGGCGGCACGCAGCAGCGCACCGCTCCGCGTCAGCGTGGATCTGGGGGATCTCACGGTGCGCACCCCGGAATCCTGCTTTGCCTTCCATCTGGCCGCGCGGCATCGGCAGATGTTGCAGGAAGGCATCGACATGATCGGCGCCACGCTGAAGCAGCAGCAGGAGATCGCAGCCTTTGCCGAGCGCCACTGGGCCGCACGCCCATGGCTGCGGGACGTGGGCCGTCGCGTCCGACAGCGGCTCGACCAACCGGACGTCGCTGCAACCAATGACGAGATCATCGCCAGGTCGGAGCGTTGAGCTGCACCTCTACCGCCTGCGCCCGCATGCGTTCAGGATCACCTCCACCAATCACCGCTGCTGACGATTCAACGAGTCGCAGGCTTCTTGCGACGCGGCTTTACGGGTGTCGGCATCGGGTCCGCCGGTCGATACCAGAGCGCACGGAGCTCCTTCTCTTCGCGGACCACTTGTTCGTGCGCCTGCTCCACTTTCTCTACGAACGCGGTCATGGCGGGTGACATGCTTCGTTTCCGCAGCTTTACGACACACCAGTTGCTGCGCATCCATGGCTCGCAGAGTATGGGCACCATACGGCCTTGCTCGATTTCCGCGCGCACCATGCCCAGCGCGGCGAACGTGAATGCATCGGAGCTGGTCACGATCTGTACCGCGAGATCCAGCGTCGGGCATTCGATGGCGGGGAAAGGCATCGACTCCACCCTGGAGCGGGCGGGTGGGAGGCGCCGCGCTGCCAGAACCGGCTTCAGGACGCGGGGTGGCAGGGTGATGACTTGTGCAAACGGGTAGTCCAGGACATCGACGATCCTGGGCTGCGCCCTGGACGTCAGCAGATGCCCTTTGCGCACCATGAGATAGCCTTGAAGAGGCGAGAGTCGTGTAACCACCTCAAGGTCGTCGTAGCTCTCAAGAGTGCTCGCCTCGGCGATGCCGAGATCGATCATGCGTGTGCGAACAAGCCGTCCCACAACGGAGGGGGAGTCGGTCAGGATCTTCAGACGAACGGCAGGATGCGCGGCCATGAAGTCCGGCGTGCAGATCGGCATGAGCGAGGCCATCACGTAGGGGCCGGCTCCGATCGAGACCTGGCTGGTCTCGAGCCCCCGGGCGAGTGCAACCTCGCGTTCGAGATCCTCGGCGGCAAGTATCAGTTCAGCAGCATGCTGCATGAACATGCGGCCGAAATCCGACAATTCGAGACCGGACCGCTTGCGCTGAAACACCTGTAACCCGACTTGATCCTCGAGTTCCTTGATGCCTCGGCTGAGTGCAGGTTGAGAGAGGTTCAGCTTCTCAGCCGCACGGCTGAAGCTTCCCTGCTCCAGTAGGGCCTGTGCCTGGTAGAGGAGACGGAGTTTGATCTTCATGGCGAGTCATTGGGTTGGCCAATGGTCTTCAAACTATAACCAAATGACATGGTATTCATCCGAAAAACGACTTTGTCTTATCCCGGTGGTGGGCCAGAGAATGGAGGTTCTTTCACACGGGGGCGTGATGCTTCCGTAAAACCACACCTTACTTGGAAAATGTCCAATGATGCATTCCAGATGGACGCCGGGATTCATCGCCGCCATGTTCGTCGCTTCTGCACTCTCGGTCGCAGCACCCCTCGGGTCCGACACGGGGCGTTTCGATGCCCTTGCGAATGCCCCCTTCGAGGAGAACCGTCCGACAGAGGAGACAAGTCTCGAGCTGATGGACGAGTTGCTCTTCCAGCGGGCGACGCAGGCCTACCTCTGGGCGTTGCCTCTCGTAAACACGCTGGGCATGAAGCACGGCTCGGAGACGGTATTCGGCGCGGGATACAACGTTCTGCCGATCTGGAAAAAGAGACTCGATGCCAAAACGTTGGTGACGACACCCAACTCGGACGTCATCTATGCGATGAGCTACGTGGATCTCGGCAAGGACGGCCCGCTGGTGTTCGAGGCACCGCCGAACCTGCAAGGCATCCTGATGGATTTCTGGCAGCAACCCATACCGGTGGACGGTGGGCGCTATGCGGGCGATGTCGGTTTGCCGGGACCGGATGCGGGTAAAGGCGGAAAGTTCCTGCTGCTTCCGCCAGGCTATACCGGTGAGGTGCCCGCAGGGCACTACGTTTATCGGTCGAGCACCAACAACGTGTTCATCTTCCTGCGCGCCTTCTACCAGGATCCTCGCAACCTGAAGCCCCCCGTTGCACTGATCGAACAGTCGAAGATCTATCCGTTGAACGGCAAGGAAACGGCCAAACCAATGGTCTTCCCCGATGCGTCCGGCGTTCCTGCAAACCTGCTGCCCGTCAGCGATGGCCGTGCCTTCGACCAGCTCAAAAAACTGATCGACAGCGAGGGTCCGCACTTGGCGAACCCCGATTCGTTGGGAATGCTGGCCGCCATCGGGATCGTCAAGGATCAGCCCTTCAACCCGGATGCGCACACCCGCTCGATCCTTGATCGTGCGGCACGCACCGCTTACAAGATGAGCCGGGTGATCGGCTTCAAGGAAAATGTCAGCGGGCGCTCCTTGCTGATCTATCCGGATCGCCGCTGGACCAATCCCATGGCAGATGCGACGCCCGCTAACCCTGCAGGCCCCTTCGACCTCGGCTGGCGCAGGACGGCGGAAGGCTACCTCGATCTCGATACGCGCATCTGGTTCTTCACCGACTACTACTCCGTCAGCCCGGGGATGCTCTCCCAGATTCCCGGCAAGGGGGCGAAGTACATGATCGCGTTCAGGGACGCGGCCGGTGAGACTCTGTCGGGAGGCAGCACCTATCGTTTGAACCTGCCGCCCGATATCCCCGCGGCGAACTTCTGGTCGGTCACGCTTTATGAGGCGGAAAACGCCTCGGGACTCGCCAACGGGCAGCCTTTCCCATCGCTGGGCTCACGCGACAAGCCCGCGCGCAGTGCCGATGGCAGCACCGATCTCTACATCGGTCCCAAAGCGCCCGCAGGTCAGAAAAAGAACTGGATCGCCACGGTTCCTGGTAGAGGTTTCTTCGTCATCCTGCGGCTATACGGCCCGACTGATGCGGCCATCGACAAAAGCTGGAAACCCGACGATCTGCAGAAACTGCAGTGATCGGCTTTGTGACATGAATCGTCGTCAACGACACCGGGAAAAACTGCCCGGCAATCATCCCTTACACGGAGAGTCCGCATGATCACTCGTCTCCTCAAACACCTTTCGGTGATGGTTTTGCTGTTCGCGTTCGGACTCTCGAGTGCCCACGCGCAGCAGGTGCCGCTGCCCCTCACTGCCGCCGACGTGCCCACGCCTCCTCCCGGCACGAAGATGAGCAAGGCCTATGTACAGACGATCGGTCGAATGGCGTATGTGTGGGGATATGCGATGGTCAACTCGCATAACCGACGTGCGGGCTTTGCCTACATCACCGGCCAGAATGGCAATGTCCCCGGCTTGAATGGGGGTGTGGTGCCGATGGCTCCGGTGAACGAGGCCGCGATGCTGACGGACTACGTCGACCCCTCGGAGACCTTCGTGACCTGCCCGAACCAGGACGTCGTCTATGGCGCGGGTTATTACGCACTCGACAAGGAGCCGGTCGTTTTCCAGGTTCCGGATTTCGGTGATCGATTCTGGGTCTATGCGCTCTACGACGCGCGCACTGACCAGTTTGCGGAAATCGGAAAACCCTACGGGACCAAGCCGGGTTTCTACATGATGGTTGGTCCGAACTGGGCGGGTGAAAAGCCGGCCGGCATTGCCGCCATCGTGCGCTCCTCGACCGAATTGGCGTTTTCCATTCCGCGGATTTTCAAGGGCGACAGCGCAGCCGAGACCAGAGCCGTCCAGCCGCTCATCAACCAGGTCGTGTTTTATCCCCTGAGCCAGTTCGACGGCAAGATGAAGCTCCGGAACTGGAGCAAGCTGCCGCGGTGGCCAACGCCACCGGGTGTTGTGGGCGAGACCAAGTGGGTGGTTCCCGAGAAGTTCTATGAGCAACTCCCCGGGGTGATGAAGCTCGTGCAACCACTGCCGGGTGAGGAAGCGCTCTACGCCTGGATTGCCTCGGTCTGGGCGGCTGCCGAGCAGGACCCTGCAATCAAGCAATCTCTCATCGAGTCCTTCGTCTCGGCCGACGCGGACACGATCCAGCCCTTTTTCCGATGGGACCAGAATGGTCGTGCTGCCGGCAATGGGTGGAATTCCCCGGTAAACAACGCGCAGTGGGGCAGCGACTACCTGAATCGCACCGCTACTGCGAAATCGAATATGTATGACAACCGGCCCACCGAAACAAAATACCTGTACCGGGATTTCGACAGCGAAGGTCGCCAACTGGAGGGAAAGTACAGCTACTCCGTGACCTTCGCCAAGGGTCAGGAGCCGCCGGTAAAGGGCTTCTGGTCTCTGACGGTCTACAACGAGCATCACCTGTTCCACCCGAATCCGCTGAAGCGCTATTCGCTTGGCACCAAGAGCAAGTCGTTCATGAAATACAACAAGGATGGCTCGCTCACCCTGTACTTCGGCGCGAAATCGCCTGGGAAGGCCAGGCAGTCGAACTGGGTCCCTGCGCCGGAGGGTGATTTCTCGCTCTACATTCGCGCTTACTGGGCAGACACGTCCGTGATTGACGGAACATGGATGCCGCCCAATGTCGTCAGATCCGACTGATCGGTTCCGGGGAATCGAGCACCATGACGTCCGCAATCAAGGGTCAGGCCGTGGCGTGGATGCAGTGGGCGTAGTTCGCATGATCATGCGTCACGGGATTCTGGCGGTCGGCTGCCTCGCGTTCACGAGCGCGCAGGCGCAGGAAGATGCGGCGGCCGAGCTCGCCAAGAAACTGTCCAACCCGGTGGCCAGCCTCATCAGCGTACCGCTGCAGTACAACTACGACAGTGACTTCGGCAGGGATGACTACGGCTCCCGGTCGGTGCTGAACATACAGCCTGTTGTGCCGTTCTCCCTGAACGAGGACTGGAACCTCATCTTGCGCACCATCGTTCCCGTGGTGAATTCACAGGATGTGCCCTCGGGCTTCAGTGAATCCGGGCTCGGCGATGTGGTGCAGAGTGCCTTTTTTTCGCCCAAGAACCCGGTTCACGGCTGGATCCTCGCGGCAGGCCCGGTGTTCCTGTATGCGACGGCCACGGACGATACGCTGGGCGGCGAAAAATGGGGTGCGGGCCCAACGGCGCTGGCCTTGCGGCAGCAAGGCCCATGGACCTACGGCGTGCTCATGAATCACATAGAGTCATTCGCGGGCAATGGATCACGTGCCGATGTCAGCGCGACGTTCATGCAACCTTTCCTGTCGTACATCACGCATACCAAGACCACGTTCAGCGTGAACACCGAGTCCACCTACGACTGGGAAAGCGAGAAATGGTCCGTGCCGCTGAACGTATCGGTTTCACAGCTTCTCAAAGTGCGCTCGCAGATCCTGCAAGTCTCTCTGGGTGCGCGCTACTGGGCACAGTCGCCTGACGCGGGGCCGGAGGGATTCGGCTTGCGGGCAGGGGTGACATTGCTGTTCCCCAAGTAATCCCGCAGGTATCCTCGCCCTGGGCGTACACCGCCGCAACCGGGAATCGCTGGCGACAACGCGCTCACATCCATCAGCCGACTCACTGCGTGCGCCCGCACGCCCGCAATATCACCCCCACGAATCCCTCCGGATCATCCTCCTGCACGAAGTGTCCGCCGCGCAGTGTGGTGTGCGGCTGATCCTTCGTGCCGGGCACGCGATCGAGGATCAGCTTGTCGCCACCGCGGGTGATCGGGTCCTTGTTGCTGAAGCAGCAGATGAAGGGTTTTTCCCAGGCCTCGAGCACCTTCCAGGCACGCAGCTGATCGGGCACCGCGGGGTTTTCCGGCTCCACGGGCACCAGCGACGGGAAGATGCGCGTCGCGGCCTTGTAGGCGTTGCGCGGGAATGGCGCGTCGTAGGCCGCGATCTCTGCTGGCGAGAGTTTGCGGCGCGTGCCGGCCTGCACGATGCGGCCTATCGGGAAAATCGGGCTCCAGCGCGAGAAGGCGCGCCATTTCGCAAAGGCTTTGGAGGCGAACTTTCCTTCAGGCAGCCCGCCGTTGCTCAAGGTCACGCGCGCGAAGCGCTCGGGCATTTCCGCGAGCAGGCGCAGCCCGATCAGCGAGCCCCAGTCCTGGCACACCAGCGTGATATCTCGCAGATCCAGCGCCTCTATCCACTGCCGCATCCACGCCACGTGGCGCGCGTAGGTGTAATCGGCTTTCTTCGAGGGCTTGTCGGATTTGCCGAAGCCGATCAAGTCCGGCGCCAGCACCCGAAGCCCTGCGGCTGCCACCGGCGGAATCATGTGGCGGTAGAGATAAGACCAGCTCGGCTCGCCGTGCAGCATCAGCACGGGCGGCGCATCACGCGGACCCTCGTCGACGTAGTGCATGCGCAACTCCGGCGAGAGCTGCAGGTAGTGCGGCGCGAAGGGGAAGTCGGGCAGGTCGCGGAAGCGCTCTTCGGGTGTGCGCAGCACGTGCATCGGTGTGGATCCGTTGGGGGGGGGAGTGAAGCTGCATGCTGGCACAGAGTTGCAGCCTGTGAACACTCGTCCAGCCCTCAGCTGGGTGGCCCTCGCGTATCATCCAGCAATAAACGGAG
Source organism: uncultured Gammaproteobacteria bacterium (assembly GCA_903921135.1). Lineage (GTDB taxonomy): Bacteria > Pseudomonadota > Gammaproteobacteria > Pseudomonadales > UBA5518 > UBA5518. The sequence goes on along the minus strand of CAIXOY010000405.1, from coordinate 7,364 downwards.
CCCCCTACATGCGCCTCCTCACGCTTGCTGCGCTCACCCTGCTCGCATCGCTCACTCACGCACAGATCGTACCGGCGCCGGAGCGCAAAGAAGGGGAGGGGCCCTACACCCAGCTGATCCTGCGCAACGTCACGGTGATCAACGGTGCCGGCGCGCCGGCCTTCGGGCCCGCAGACGTGGTGATCGAGGGCAACCGCATCACCGATGTCGCGATCGTGGGTTTTCCCGGCGTGCCGGTGAATCCGCAGAAGCGCCCCGTGCTCCGCGAGGGTGGACGCGAGATGGATCTGAGCGGCCACTACCTCATGCCCGGCATTGTCGACATGCACGCCCATATCGCCGGCAAGGACCAGGGCGTAACTGCGCGCTGCGGGCGGATGTGCGCAGGATGGTCGCCGAGCAGAAAAGCGGCGGGCACTGATCCATGATCCACGCAGCACCGACAGCCCATGTCTGACCATCCGCTGTTACGCCGTCTGCCCGCATCCAGGGATTGCTCCGGCGGCGATCTGCTGGGCCACTATCTGGATTACGTAGCGGAGCAAAACCTGACGCTCTACCCGGCGCAGGAAGAAGCCATCCTCGAACTGTTCGAAGACAGGAACGTCATCCTCAACACGCCTACCGGTTCGGGGAAATCACTGGTAGCCACCGCGCTGCATTTCAAATCGATGGCTCGCGGGCGGCGCAGTGTCTACACCTGCCCCATCAAGGCGCTGGTGAACGAGAAATTCCTCGCGCTGTGCCGTGATTTCGGGCCCGAGAACGTCGGCATCGCCACGGGTGATGCCACGGTGAATCGCGATGCCCCGATCCTGTGCTGCACGGCGGAAATCCTGGCGAACGTCGCGCTTGCCGAAGGTGCGGATGCGAGCTTCGGCGACATCATCATGGACGAGTTCCACTACTACTCCGACGCCTCGCGCGGCGTTGCATGGCAGCTCCCGTTACTCACGCTGACCAGGTCGCGCTTCCTGCTGATGTCCGCCACGCTAGGTGCCACCGCTTTTTTCGAGAAAGCCCTGACCCGTCTGACGGGTGCTGAAACCACGGTTGTGGCCTCGGCGACGCGCCCGGTGCCCTTGAACTTCCGCTACGAAGACAAGGAACCGCTGGAAACCGTGGTGAAGGAGTTGGTGGCGTCGCAGCAGGCGCCTGTTTATGTCGTGCACTTCACCCAGAACGACGCCGCGCAGACCACGCAGAACCTGATGAGCCAGAACTACTGCACGGCAGAGGAAAAAGCCGCGATCGCAGAGGCTCTGATCGGCGTCAGGTTCAACAGCCCCTACGGCAAGGACATCAAGCGATTCCTGCGCCATGGCATCGGGCTGCATCACGCAGGTCTCCTGCCGAAGTACCGCATCCTGGTCGAGCGTCTCGCGCAGAAAGGCCTGCTCAAGATCATTTGCGGCACCGACACGCTCGGCGTGGGTGTGAACGTACCCATCCGCACGGTGCTGCTCACGCAGCTGAGCAAATACAGCGGATCGAAGACCGCCACGCTCACCGCGCGCGACTTTCACCAGATCACCGGCCGCGCGGGGCGCAAGGGTTTCGACGACATCGGCTACGTGGTCGCGCTGGCGCCCGAATATGTTCTCGAAAATGCGCGCATAGATGCGCGAATCGCAGGGGATCCCAAGAAGGCGAAGAAGCTCGTCAAGAAGAAACCGCCCGAGGGTTTCGTGACGTGGACGGGCGATACCTTCGCGAAGTTGCAGGCGGCACCGCCCGAGCCGCTCGTATCCCGGTTCCAGGTCACGCATGCGATGTTGCTGCAGGTGCTTAGCCGCAAGGGAGACGGCTGCCGCGCGATGCAGCAGATCATCCGTGACAGCCACGACACGCCCACTCAGAAAAAGGCGCATCGCAAACGCGCATGGCAGCTGTTCCGCTCGCTTGCCGAGCGGAACATCATCGAAATAGTGCCGACGTCCGAACGCCACAAGGCAGGGAAACTGCGGCTGAACATCGATCTGCAGGAAGACTTCTCGCTCAATCACGCGCTGTCGCTGTACCTGCTCGACACGCTGAAACTGCTCGACATGGCGAGCGCCAGTTATCCGCTAGATGTGCTGACGCTGATCGAATCCATCCTCGAGAACCCGGACATCATCCTGCGTCGCCAGCTGGACGCGTTGAAAACCGAGAAGATGGCAGAGATGAAACAGCAGGGCATCGAGTACGAGGAGCGCATCGCCAGGCTCGCCGAACTCGAGTACCCCAAGCCGCAGCGTGAATTCGTCTACGGCACCTTCGCTGCCTTCCTGCTGAAACACCCCTGGGTGGGCGAGGAAAACATCCGGCCGAAGAGCATCGTGCGCGAGATGGTCGAGGACTACGCTGACTTCGCCAACTACACCAAGCTCTACGATCTCGAGCGCTCCGAAGGCGTGCTGCTCCGGCATGTATCGAGCGTGCACAAGGTGCTCGCGCAGACAGTGCCCCCCGCGTTCAAGAATGAGGATCTGCTGGAGATCGAGGACTGGCTGGCAGGGCTGCTGCACGGCATCGACAGCAGCCTGCTCGATGAATGGGAGCGGATGAAACACCCCGAGCAACTGGTTGCTGCAGAGGACGTGGCGTCAGCGCCCGAGCCGGTCGATATCACGAAGAACAAGCGCGAGTTCACGGCGCTGATCCGCATCGAAGTGTTCCACTTCCTGCGTGCGCTCGCCGCGCATCGCTACGACGCAGCGGCAGCGTTGGCTCCACCGTGGACCGCAGAGGAGTTGCGCGTGGTGATGGAACCCTATTACGTCGAGCACGAACGCATCCTGCTCGACCCGGACGCGCGCAACCACACGCGCACCTATGTCATGCAGGATGAGCGCACCGGTACGTGGACGATCGCGCAGGTGCTGGTGGATCCGCAGGGGCTGAACGACTGGCAGGCCACGTTTACGGTGGACAAGGCGCTTGCGAAGGAGGAGGGCAAGCCGACGCTGGCACTGGTGGGGGTGTCGGCGATCGGGTGAGATGGTTCAAGTGGTACGCAAATGGGGTCAGACCCCATTTTCAGCCTGTCATCTCAGCGAGTTCCGGAATGCCCCGTTTCGAGCGCGAGTTTGTCCTGCACCTTGCGCCAGATCGCTGAGGGCAACTTGCCAAGGCTGACCGCGTCACGAGCCTCGATCGTCGCAATCTTTGCCGTGCGAACGATCGAGGCGACGGGCAACCCCGTCCCGCTCAGGACATTGATCGCCACGTCCCCCGGCCATCCTCTGTTTGCAGCGCTCGTGATCATCAGCACCCACAGGAGCCCATGAAGATCTTCCAGTTCGTTCGATGAAACCACTAACGCAGGACGTGACTGCCGGGTGGAGCGATCCGTATACGGAAACGGAACCTTCACGACGTCCCCACGGCTAAAGCCTGCCATATGCTTTCCGGTCCGCCGCAGACTTCCACTCGCTGAAGGTCCGGAACGGATCCTCGGCCTCATTGGCGCAAGCCTTGGTGAGAATCACGCGACCATCGTCGATGACGTAGGCGATTTCGTCACCGGGTTCGAGATGCAGCGCAGCGCGAACCGGCTGAGGGATCGTTGTTTGCGACTTTGTCGTCAACTTGCTGGTGATCATGTCCTGACTCGCGCATCACAAGGTCCCAGTGTAAGGAATGTCCTTTTCCATGGGCAACAATGCCGTGAACCCGGCCGGCGCAAGGCCGCGGTACATGCGCTGGATGATGGCGGGGCGGTGGGCGTTTTTGCTCTCACGCGTGGATGGGTTGTCGCGGAGCGTATCGGCACTGCCGGCGTAGCAACTCCCCAGTCGGACAAGGCGCTCACGCAGCCCTCGAAAGATGCTTTGACCAATTGCCTGTTGCGTTCCTATAGTCAGCAGGCTTGCGTGAAAGGAACTTCCATGTTCCCGCCAAATAACACTAACTGTTCAGGGGATCTCACCATGCATACGCCCTCTTTCCGTTTGTCCGTTCTGGCTGCTGCCGTCGCTGCTTCCCTGCTGCCCGGCACGGCCCGCGCGCAGTTGGAGCTGGAGGAGATCATCGTCACGGCGCAAAAGCGTGCGGAGAGCCTCCAGGATGTGCCGATCTCGCTCACGGCGATCCAGGGCGATCAGATCAAGGCCGCCGGCGTGCAGGACATGACGAAGATCGCGCAGTACGTGCCGAACCTGCACATCGACGTCGCAGCGATCAACACCAACATCTACATGCGTGGCGTGGGCTCGGGCAACAACCAGGGCTTCGAGCAGTCGGTGGGCATGTACATCGACGGTATCTACATGGGACGCGGCCACCAGTACCGCACCGGCTTCCTGGATATCGAGCGCGTCGAGATCCTGCGGGGGCCACAGGGAACACTGTTTGGTCGCAACACCGTGGCCGGTGCAGTGAACATCACAACCGCCTCGCCCACCCCGGGTGATGAAACCAGCGGCGAATTTGCCGTGTCGGCAGAAGAAAATGGCGGTTATGTTGCCGAGGGCTTTCTGAGCGGCTCCCTGAGCGACACCTTCGCAGCGCGCCTCGCGGCGAAGTACCGCGAAACCGACGGCTACATCGACAACACCTTCCGCGACCAGAAGGAACCGCAGAACGAATCCAGCACCTATCGCCTCACGCTCGCGTGGCAGCCCAGCGACGCCCTCGACGTCAACCTGAAGTACGGCCACGCTGACGAGGACATCGTGGGTGCCGCGTCTTCGACCTGGCTGTTCCTGAATGCGACTGAGCGCGCCGCGCAGGTTCCCCGGCGGTCGGCCTTTGCGACCATCGCCTACAACCTCATGGACCGCTACTTTCCCGGCTTCAAGGACTACGCGGCAGACGAGTGGACAACCTTCAAGGACGGCGGCTACGGCAACGATGGCGTGCAGGATATCGGCCGCTACCCTGACGGCACCGAGACAAAGGTCGACAATCTCGCGTTGAAGGTGGACTACCAGATCGGTGAATACACGCTCACCTCGATTACCGGTGAGTCGAAGTACAAGTTCCAGGCCGGTGCTGACGTCGACTGGCTGCCGCTTCAGTTCATCCATCGCGATGACGACCAGAAGTTCGATCAGTTCAGCCAGGAGCTGCGCTTTGTCTCCCCGGGCGGACAATTCTTCGATTTCATGGTTGGCGCCTACTACGACAAGAGCAAAGTCGACATCGACCGTCTGGTGGTGCTCGACCTGAACATGGACGAGCTCGTTCCGGGTGCCTTTGGTGGCCTGAACAGCCTGTTCACGGCACTGACCGCCGGCAGATACAACCCGGAGCAGATCGCCCGCAACCACCGCTACGAACTCGAGTCCGAGTCCTGGGCCGCCTTTGCGCAGGGCACGTTCAATTTCACGGATGATCTGCGCATGACGCTGGGCTTGCGCTACACCAAGGAAGACAAAGACGTCGAAAGCGTGCAGTTCCTGGCAGACGACACCGCGGGTTATGACACCCCGAGCGACAACTTCTTCCTGCACCGCATCCAGGCGCAGAATTTCAACGCATATTCGTACAACTACCAGGCCGATCGCAGCACCGACGACCTGATTCCCGCCGTCACCGTGCAGTGGGACCTTTCAGATGACAGCATGCTCTACGCCAGCTTCTCGCAGGGCTTCAAGAGCGGTGGCTTCACCGATGCCGATGACGGCGAGCCGGCTGACCTGGAGGTCGCCACCTATCCGTGTACGCCCGGGCAGCCGATAGAGTCCTGCTACGACCCGACCAAGCCCAACGAAGACTTCGAGTTCGATGACGAGAGCGTCGATGCCTTCGAGGTAGGCGGCAAGCACACGCTTCTCGACGGCGCCATGACCTTCAACTGGGCCGCCTTCTACACGCAGTACGACAACCTGCAAACCGCGATTTTCAAAGGTGTGGGCTTCACGACCACCAACGCAGGATCCTCGGAGATCACGGGTCTCGAGGTGGACACGCGCTGGCGCGCCACCGAGAACCTCACGCTTGGTGCCAACGCGGCCTGGCTCGATGCCACCTACGACGACTTCAAGGACGCACCCTGCACGGCACTCCAGCTCGACGCCGACCCCCTCTGCGGCACGCCCAACGGGATCAGCAACAACGATCTGTCCGGCGAAGCGACGCTGTACGCATCGGATTACAGCGCCTCCCTCATCTGGGATTACGTCTACCCGATGGACAGCGTCGAACTCTTCGTCGCGGGAGAGGTGAACTACCGCGATGACTTCAACTCCGGCGGTGACAACGACACGCTGGATGTCATCGAGGCCTACACGCTGGTCAACCTGCGTCTTGGGGTGCGCGCAGAGAACTGGGAAGTGATGGCCTACGGGCGCAACATCTTCGACGAGGAGTATTTCTCGCAGAGTTTCGACACCCCGGTGCTCGCCGGTTCGCATTCCCGCTTCATGCAGGAAGGTGCGGTGTTCGGGGTGCGTGGCAAGTACACGTTCTGAGGTTCCCGGGGGGCATTTGCTAGACTCGCGCCGTTCTTTTTTTGCGCGCCGGAGCAGCACGTGTCCCCCAGAAAAACCCCGGATCAACCGGAGCTCGGCAAACAGGCCGCGAAGAGCCGCCGCACGCAGGATGCCATCCTCAATGCCGTGATCGATCTGATCAACGAGGGGGGCTTTGCGGCCGCGAGTTCCACGCAGATCGCGCGCAAGGCGGGTGTGTCCTGGGGTGCGGTGCAGCACCATTTCGGCAACAAGGAAGAAATCCTCGAAGCGGTGCTGGAGCGCTCGCATGCAGCGTTTGCCCAGCGCCTCGGTGATGAGCGCTACACGCGCGGCAAGCTCGAGACGCGCGTCGACCGCTTCGTCGAGGCGGCATGGGGCCATTACCAGGGCAACGAGTACCCGGCCGCCATGGAAATCCTTCTCGCCACGCGCGCGCGACGCGGTGAAGGGCAGGGCGGCATCCAGTTCGACCATCAGGCGCACCTGCAGCTCTGGCGCAGCGTTTTCCACGAGGTGACGCTGAGTGATGCGCGCATGCAGGAGGCGATCTACACCGTGCACCTGATGCTGACCGGCATCCTGATCCAGTCACTGCTGGAGCCGGCGGAGTTCGAGGTGCCGCGCTATCTCAAGCGCTTGAAGCGGGTTGTGTTGGGGATGCTGCAGGAGTAAGCCCGCAAACGGGTAGAGGAGAAAGTGACACGCCCGTACATCGTCGCCCGTCAGGACGTGCGAGACGAGTCCCTGCGCGGCTAGACAACGACTTGCTCCCGCTCGATGTAAGGGCGGAGCTCAGCGCGCAGGGCTTTTTCTGTCACCAGGTCCACCGGGCATCCAAGCAGATCCTCGAGGTAAAACTGCACGCCGAAGTACCGCTTGGATGTGGCTGGTCCATCGAAATCAACGAGCACATCGATATCGCTCAAAGAGGTCGCGGTGTCGCGGCTGGTCGATCCGAACAAT
>CAIXOY010000404.1 GCA_903921135.1 uncultured Gammaproteobacteria bacterium | reverse complement strand
GCGAAAGCGGCTGTCGTCGGGCTCGGGCGAGCCGGGCAGGTACAGGGATTCGAAGGGCAGGGCGCCGGGGATGGCGTCCGAGGTGCCGAGCACGGCTATGCGCTTTGACTGGATTTGCGAGAGCACCGCGCCCAGCCGCGGCGCGTGCGCTGCGTCGGTCACCACGATGTGCGGGCGGCTGCGGTTCACGGTGTCCTGCAGCCAGTCGCCCTTGTAGTCGGAATTCACGGGCACCCACACCGCGCCCAGCTTGTTCGCTGCGATGGCGAGGAAGATCACCTCTGGCGCGCTGCCCATGTAAAAGGCCACCCGCTCACCCTCTGCCAGGCCCTGTGCGGCGAGGCCCCCGGCAAGATCATTCACGCGGGTGTTCACCTCGGCGAAGGTGTAGCGCGTCTCGCCGTCCATCAGGAACACGGCATCGGGTTGCGCCTCGGCCTGCAGGCGCAGCGCGCGACCGATGGTGCGCAGGGTCGGATCCTTGAAGCTCAGTACGTTCACGCGTGTCTCCCGCTGGGAAAAAGCTGTTTGCGGGATACAGCAATTCGGGCAGTGATTCAACCCGCGCGCGCACCCCCTGTTGCGCCTGCGCGGCCCAACGCATAATCGGCTCACCCTTGATTCCAACCATATGCGGGGCAGGCAACGTGCTGAAACTCTCGATCAACGGAAAGACCCGTCGCGTCGACGCCGACGCCGACACGCCGCTTCTCTGGGTCCTGCGGGACCACCTCGACATGCCCGGCACCAAGTTCGGTTGCGGCGCTGCGCTCTGCGGGGCCTGCACGGTGCACGTCGATGGCGTGCCCACCCGCGCCTGCGTGACGCCGGCCTCTGCGGTTGAAGGCAAAGCCATCACCACCATCGAGGGCATCCACGGCAAGGTCGCTGCGGCGGTGCAGGAGGCCTGGGTCAAGATCGACGTGCCGCAGTGCGGCTACTGCCAGTCGGGCCAGATCATGGCGGCCACGGCGCTGCTTGCCAGCAACCCGAAGCCCACCGATGCCGACATCACGCAGGCGATGAACGGCAACATCTGCCGTTGCGGTACCTACCCGCGCATCCGTCAGGCCATCGCCGACGCCGCGCGCGCACTGGAGGGCTGATCCATGGAACGTCGCAATTTCATCAAGCTGGGGCTCACCGCTGCAGGCGGCATGGCGATCGCCGTGCACCTGCCATCTGCCGAAGCCGCAAAGGGCAACTTCGAGCCCAATGCGTGGATCCGCATCGAACCCGATGACAGCATCCACTTCACCTGCCACCGCACCGAGATGGGACAGGATGTGCACACCTCGCTCGCCGTGCTGGTGGGCGAGGAACTCGAAGTGCCGGTGTCGCGCTTCACGATCCGCCAGGCACCGCCTGCCGCGGTCTATACCAATGCCCTGCTGGGCGGGCAGCTGACCGGCGGCTCGACCTCGATCCGTGATGCCTGGGTGCCCTTGCGTACGGCAGGGGCCACCGCGCGCACGCTTTTGCTGCAGGCCGCAGCACAACGCTGGAAGACCGACGTATCTGCGCTGCGCGCGGAGAACGGCAAGGTAATCGGTCCCG
>CAIXOY010000403.1 GCA_903921135.1 uncultured Gammaproteobacteria bacterium | reverse complement strand
CGATCCGCAGGCGCGTCTCGAGGTGGCGAAGTACATGCTGTCGCTCTCGAAGTGAGTCCCTGGCGGGGCGCCGTTCAGGCGCCCCGTTCCTGCGGCTGGCCGTAACCCGCGAAGCGTTCCATCACCTCGCGCATCTGCTCGTCGTCCAGATGCCGGGGCCCGCCCGCAGAGAGCGCGAGCAGGTACTGGGCTGCGAGTTCTTCCACCTCGATCGCGAGCGAGAGCGCTGATTCCAGAGAGTGCCCTGTAGCGATCTGCCCGTGGTTGCCGAGCAGGCAGGCGCGCCTGCCCTCCAGCGCGCTCACTGCGTGCTGTGCGAGTTCCTCCGAGCCGAACAGCGCATAGGGTGCACAGCGGATATCCGCGCCGCCCGCAACGGCCACCATGTAGTGGAAGGCGGGAATGCCGCGCCCGCAGCAGGCAAGCGCCGTGGCGTGGCGCGAATGGCAGTGCACGATCGCGGCGGCGTCGGGATGTGCCGCGTAGATCGCCGCGTGCATGCGCCATTCGCTGGAGGGCTCCAGGCGGCCGGCGAGTACGGTGCCGTCGAGGCGCATCGCCACATCGCTGCGCGCATCAAGCATCGCAGGTGCCACGCCGCTCGGCGTGATCCGCATGCCTTCTGGCGTGCGCAGCGAGGCATTGCCCGATGTGCCTGCCGAAAGCCCCGCCGCGGCGATGCGCTGCATGCAACCCGCGAGATCGAGAGAGGATTCCATGCTGCCGTCCTGCTGACCCGTTGATGCGGCCGATGCTAACATCCGGCCAAATACCGCGCGGGCCTCCGGTGCCGCGCGCCACAACAAGAACCTCTGCCCCGGGAGCTCCCATGAAGCCACGTCTGCACACCCCTCGCCGCGCCCTGGCGCTCGTCTTCGCGCTCACGCCTTCCCTCGCCGCGTTGGCCGCGGAAAAAACGCCAGAAGGCCTCGAGGAGATCGTCGTCACCGCCCAGAAACGCAGCGAATCCCTGCAGGACGTGCCGATCTCGATCATGGCCTACGGCGAGGAGACCCTCGACAACTTCATCGCCAACAGCATCGGCGACATCGACGAGTTCACGCCCAACCTCGAGGTGAGCGACGGGCAGGTCACGCAGCCTAGCTACCGCATCAGGGGCATCGGCACCGGCGATTTCGGCGTTGGCCTCGAGCCCGCGGTCGGCGTATACATCGATGGCGTCTACGTGGGCCGTTCGGGTGCCTCGCGGGTCGCATTCAACGATGTCGAGCGCGTCGAGGTGCTGAACGGCCCGCAGGGCACGCTCTTCGGTCGCAACGCTGCTGCCGGTGCCATCCAGGTCATCACGCACAAGCCGGTGGCGGAGGAGGAGGGCTGGGCCAAGGCGACCATCGGCAACTACGGCAAGCTGCAAGTCGAGGGCGTCTACAACCTGCCGCTGGCGAGCAACGTGTTCCTGCGCGTGGGCGGGCTCAAGAACGATCGCGACGGCTGGATCCGTGACACGGGGGCGGGCCCCGATCGGGGTGACGAGCACAACTGGTCGCTCAATGGCGCGCTGCGATGGCTCCCGCGCGAAGACCTCGATGTGATCTTCCGTCTCGAGTACGACGACATCGACCAGACCTCGACGCCGAATTCCAGCGCCACGCTGGGTCCGCGCGATAAAGGCCCCAATTACCGCAAGGTCCAGACCGACGGCGACACCGATGAACGCCGCACCCTGTTTGGCGGCTCGGTGCACGTGGGCTGGGATCTCGGCGATACGTTGATGACCTCCATCAGCGCCTATCGCGGTTTCAACTCCTACAACCGCACCGATATCGACGGATCGGCGGAGAAGCGCTACTTCTTCGACGACCTGAACGACGAAGACAACGAGATGTTCAGCCAGGAGCTGCGACTGGAATCCACGGGCGATTCCCCCCTGCAGTGGACGGCGGGAGCGAGCTATTTCTGGGAGAGCGCCAAGCAGGAGGGTGGCGTGTTCATCGGCCCTCAAACGGCAGACCAGCTGATCTGGGACTTGCAGATCGCTCCGCTCCTCGGGCTCCCCTATGAGGAGTCCGTGGTGGCCGGCGTGAGGGTGCCCGCGTTCGTCGGTGCTATCGGCGGGCTCGATGCAGAGTCCTGCGCGGGTGGCGCAGGCTGCGTGCTCTATCCGGGCGCCGGGCTCGATTTCTTCAAGAACAGCATCCTCTCGCCCTTCCGCGGACTTGCCCCGGGCAGTCTGGGCGGCCGCCAGCTCGTGCAGCAGGTCGACTACTGGCTCGACTCCTTCAAGATCGACGGCGAGTACCGCTCCTACGCGGTCTTCGGCGACGTTTCCTATGACCTGTCGGAGATGTTCACGCTGACGGGCGGCCTTCGCTACACCAAGGACGAGAAGGAGTTCGGCCGACTCATCAGGTTCAATCCCTATGGCGTGCCGATAGCGTTCCAGGAAGAGTCGCTGGTTGATGCCGACGGCAACTACGATCCGGCCAACGGCACCCTGGGTTGGTACCGGCAGGATCACAGCTGGGACGAGGTCACCAGCCGCGTCGTGCTCGACATGCACCTGACGGACGACATCATGCTCTACGCGAGCTGGTCGAACGGCTACAAGTCCGGTGGCTTCAACAGTGCGGGTCCCACCATCGACGAGGGGCCGCTCGCGCCCGAGACCGTCGAGAACATCGAGGCCGGCTTGAAGTCCTCGTTCTTCGATAACCGCCTGCGCGTTAACGGTGCGATCTACGACTACACCTACGAGAACCTGCAGCGCCAGGTGTTCATCCCCGGCGAGTGTCGCTCTGGCGGCATCGGCGCATACGAGTTCACCTCCGACGATGTGAAGGGCTCCGGCTACGAGCTCGACGTGACGTGGATGATCGTGGAAGGGCTGACCTTGGGCGCGAACACCGGCAAGGTCGACGCCGAATACACCCGCAGCATCAGCAAGGAAGTGGTGAACGGCGTCTGCATCGACCGTGACCGCAAGGGTGCGGGCTTCGCCAACTCTCCTTCGAACTACAACATCTTCGCCAACCTCGACCTGCCCTTCAGCAACGGCGGCATCGTCAGCCTCAGCGTGAATTACAGCTTCAACAAGAGCGGCCGCAGCTATGGCTGCAAGTACGCCTCGCCGGAGGGCTACCTCTATGACCTCAGCGAGGACGAGAACGGCGTGCTGCAGGTCACGCGGCAATCGGCGGATGGCCCCGCGCTCACCGAGGCACCGTTCTCGAGCTGTCCGAACCCGGCCGACGACGAATACATGACGGCGCGTGCGGCCTATGTCTCGGGCGATGGCAAGTGGGAGGCGGCGGTCTACGCGCAGAACCTGATGCGGCCCAAATCCGTGGGCGGTCCGGGCGGACTCGGGGATTCGCTGCGCACCGCCTACTTCGACGGCTCGCCCACCTACGGCACGCCGCCTGCGCCGGAGTTCTACGGCGTCGAGCTGAAGTACGCCTTCTGAGGATATTTCCATGGTGGCAGGTGATGTCGCTGCAAGATCCGCCGAGTTTCCGGTTTCGCCGGCCGCGCGGCGCATCGCCCGCACCATCCTGAACGGCTTCGAGTCCTACTTCGCCGAGTTCCAGAACATCACGCTCGGCGCGCGCCACCGCTTCGAGACCGCGCGCTGGCAGGCGGTGCAGGAAGCCAACATCGAGCGGCTCGATATCTACAAGCACAAGGTCAACCGCGTCGCGCGGCTCGCGGGCGAGGTGAGCAGCAAGGAGCTCTCGGACCTCGAGCTCTGGGGCGAGGCGCGCACCGCCTATGCGCAACTGGTGAGCAATCATTCCAACTACGAGATCGCCGAGACCTTCTTCAACTCGATCTTCTGCACCGTGCACGCGCACGAGCACATCCACGACCGCCACATTTTCGTGATGCCCTCGCGCCCGCTGGACAGCAAGCCGCTGCCCGAATACAGCATCTACGTGCGCTACGACGCCTCTGCGGGGCTGGCGGCGATGCTCGG
>CAIXOY010000402.1 GCA_903921135.1 uncultured Gammaproteobacteria bacterium | reverse complement strand
TCTTGCTGTAGGAGCGGGCCATGCCCGCGACCCCATCAGGCCGGGCCGAATCGCCTGCGGCGCAGCGTCTGCCCGAGGTACAACACCACCCCCGCCCACACCAGCGAGAAGCTCCACACCGCCGCCGGCTGCAGCGGTTCACCGAAAGCGAACACGGCCACCAGCAGCTGCACCGTCGGATTGATGTAGAACAGCAAGCCCAGCGCGATCATCGGCAAGCGCCGCGCGGCTTCGATGTAGCCAAGCAGCGGGATCGCAGTGAACGCCCCCGCGCCCAGCAGGATCACATCCACATGATGCCCGTGCGCGCCCAGCCCCGCGCCGCCGTGCCAGAGGATCCAGCCGAGCGCGAAAGGCGCGAGAAGCACGGTCTCCACGAAAAGCCCGTCCAGCGAATCCACCTGTACCAGTCGCCGCACCGCCCCGTAGAGTCCGAAGGACACCGACACCCCCAACGCCACCAGCGGCAGATGTCCGAGTGCGCTGGTGTAGACGGCAACCCCCGCCGCCGCGAAGCCGACCGACATCCATTGCAGCGGCGTGAGCCGTTCGCGGAAACCCACCAGACCTATCAGCACCGTCACCAACGGCTGCATGAAGTAGCCCAAGCTCGCCTCGGCAAGCCGGTTCTGCCCCATCGCGTGCAGGAAGATGCCCCAGTTGAGCGCCACGAGTGCCGAGCTCAGACCCAGCAGCATCAGGCTGCGCGGAGCACGCAGCACGCGGAAAGCACCGAGAAGTCGCCCCCGCGCGAGCAACAGCACCGCACAAAACGGGGCGGCCCAGAACGCTCTGTGAGCGAGCAGATCGACTGCGGGTACCACCTTGGCGGGCACCCAGTAGAACGCCGCCAGCCCCCACCAGAGATAGGCCGCCGATCCCGCAAGGATGCCGGTGCGATCGAGACCGGGCGTGCCGTGCTGCGTCATGCCATCATTGTGCGCGAGCAGGTGCCGGTACGAAACGCCAAGGGGAGATGTGCATGGAAGATTTCGGTGGGAAGGTCGCGGTGGTTACCGGTGCGGGGTCGGGCATCGGCCGCGCGTTGTGCGTCCAACTCGCTGCCGCCGGGGCATGTGTGGCCCTGTCGGATCGCAACCCCGAGAGCCTTGCCGCCACGCTCGCGATGCTGGGTGGCACGGGTCACTGCACCTACACGCTTGATGTCACCTCACGGGAAGCGGTCGTTGCACACGCGGCCGAGGTGCAGGCCGACATGGGCGCGGTGCACTACCTCTTCAACAACGCCGGCGCCACCATCATGGGCAGCTTCGAGCAGCTCTCGATCGAGGAGATCGAGTGGCAGCTGAACGTGAATCTCTGGGGCGTGATTTACATCGCCAAGGCTTTCCTGCCCGGCATGCTCGCGGCGCGCACGGGATGCATCGTCAACATCTCCAGCGTCTTCGGCATGATCGGCTTTCCGTTGCAGAGTGCGTACAACATCTCGAAGTTCGGTGTGCGCGGCTTGACCGAGAGCCTGTGGTCGGAACTGGAGGGCACAGGCGTGCGCGCGGTCTCGGTGCACCCGGGTGGCATCCGCACCGGCATCGCAAAAACGGCAGTGTTCGCGGCGCGCGCGGGTGCGGCAGAGCGCGAGCTTTCGGGCCTCTCCGACAGCATGCTGATCACGCCGCCCGAAGACTGCGCCCGGGACATCCTTGCCGGTGTGCGTGCGGGCAACGCGCGCATCCTCACGGGCAACCGCGCGCGCACCATCTGGTGGTTGTCGCGGATCTTTCCCGACAGTTACCCCGCCATCCTGCGTCGTCTCGCCGGCAAACCACGCCGTCACGGAGCCTGAGCCATGAGTGATTCACTGCTGATCGGCGGCGGCAGCGCGCCTTCGCATCTGCTGCTGCGCTACGCGAACCGTCACGGGCTGGTGGCAGGCGCCACCGGTACCGGCAAGACCGTCACCGTGCAGGGCCTCGCTGAAGGTTTCTCCGCTGCCGGCGTGCCCGTGATCGTGGCCGACGTGAAGGGCGATCTCTGCGGCATCGCCATGCCCGGCAGCCCGGGTGAGCGCATCGCGAAGCGCTGGGAGCAGATCGGCCAGCCGGTGCCGCCCTTTGCGGGCGCGCCGGTGCGCATCTGGGACGTTCACGGCGAGGGGGGTGTCGCGCTGCGGCTCAGCATCTCCGAGCTCGGCCCGCAGATGCTCGCGCGGATGCTGGAGCTGAATGAAACGCAGGAGACGGTGCTCGCACTGGTATTCCGCTTCGCTGACGACGAGGGCCTGCTGCTGCTTGACCTCGCGGACCTGGGCACCACCCTCGCGCACCTCGCCGAGCACGCGAAAGACATGGGCCCGCGCTACGCGGCGTTTTCGCGGCCCTCGGTGTCGGCGATCCAGCGGCGGCTGCTGTTGCTGGAGGAGGCCGGCGGCATGAGCTTCTTCGGCGAGCCTGCGGTGAGCCTCGGCGATTTCCTGCAGACCGCGCCCGACGGTCGGGGCATGGTGAATCTGCTGGATGCGCGCAAGCTCGTATCGCAGCCGCGGCTCTACAGCAGCTTCCTGCTGTGGCTGCTCTCGGAGCTCTACGAGACGCTCCCCGAGGCGGGCGATATCGACAAGCCGAAGATGGCGTTTTTCTTCGACGAGGCGCACCTGCTTTTTGCCGACGCGCCGAAATCGCTGCGCGAGCGTGTGGAGCAGGTGGTGCGGCTGATCCGCTCGCGCGGGGTGGGGATCTACTTCATCAGCCAGAGCCCGGGTGACATTCCGGATACCGTACTCGCGCAATTGGGCAACCGCATCCAGCACGCGTTGCGCGCCTACACGCCCGCCGAGCAGAAAGCCGTGCGTGTGGCGGCCGACGCCTTTCGCGCCAACCCCGCGTTCGACACCCGCAGCGTGATTGGCGAACTTGCGGTGGGCGAGGCGCTGGTCTCGACGCTGGATGCGGGAGGAGTGCCCACGGTGGTGCAGCGTGTGCTGGTGCGTCCGCCCGTATCGCGCATCGGGCCGCTCAGCGATGCCGAGCGCGAGACGCTGCTGCGCGCCGATCCATTGCACGCCCGCTATCGCGAGGCGCAGGACCCCGTCTCTGCCCACGAGATACTCAGCCAGCGCGCCGCCGATGCGCTAGAGCGTTCTGCGCGCGATGAGGCCCCGCAGATCCGTTTCCCCCGGGAAGAACCGCAGGCCCGTGCCCCGCGTGAGCCTGCGCCCCGTGCCGAACCGCGCGGCCGCCAGCGCGAAACGGCCGGCGAGGCACTGGTGAAGAGCGTGGCGCGTGCGGTGGGCAGCAGCCTGGGGCGCAGCATCGTGCGCGGCGTGCTGGGCTCGATCCTGCGCGGGCGCTGAGGCGCCCATATTCCCTGCAGGGGGTAGTGTCCGCGCCGGGTGCGGCGGCTACACTGCGCCCTCCTTGCAGCACCCTTCTGGAGAACTGAACAGTGGCATCGTTCGGCTGGGCTTCTTTCGACTGGCAAGACCCTTTCCTCCTCATGCAGGAGCTCTCCGACGAGGAGCGCATGATCATGGAAACCGCGCGTGACTACGCGCAGGCGAAGCTCGCACCGCGCATTCGCCAGGCCTACCGCAACGAGAGCACGGATCCCGCCATTTTCCGCGAGATGGGCGAACTCGGGCTCCTCGGTCCCACCATCGAGGGCTACGGCTGCCCGGGCGTGAACTACGTGAGCTACGGCCTGATCGCGCGCGAGATCGAGCGCATCGACTCGGGCTACCGCTCGATGTTCAGCGTGCAGTCGAGCCTCGTGATGTACCCCATCTACGCCTACGGCACCGAAGAGCAGCGCGAGAAATACCTCCCGAAGCTTGCCACGGGCGAGTGGGTCGGCTGCTTCGGTCTGACCGAGCCCGACGCGGGCTCCGACCCCGCGGGCATGATCACCCGCGCCCGCAGCGTCAACGGCGGCTACGTGCTGAACGGCGCCAAGATGTGGATCAGCAACTCGCCGCTCGCGGACGTGTTCGTGGTCTGGGCCAAGTGCGACGACGGCAAGATCCGCGGCTTCGTGCTCGAGAAGGGCATGAAGGGCCTCTCGGCCCCGAAGATCGAGGGCAAGCTGAGCCTGCGCGCCTCCATCACGGGCCAGATCGTGATGCAGGACGTGGAAGTGCCCGAGAGCGCGCTGCTCCCGAACGTCGAGGGCCTGAAAGGGCCCTTCGGCTGCCTGAACAACGCGCGCTTCGGCATCGCCTGGGGCACGCTGGGCGCGGCCGAAGCCTGCTGGCACGCGGCACGCAGCTACACGCTCGATCGCAAGCAGTTCGGCCGCCCGCTCGCCTCGAACCAGCTCATCCAGAAAAAACTTGCCGACATGCAGACCGAAATCAGCCTCGCACTCCTCGGCGTGCTGCAGGCCGGGCGCCTGAAAGACCGCGGCCAGCTCTCGCCCGAGCTGATCTCGTTGCTGAAGCGCAACTCCTGCGGCAAGGCGCTCGAGATCGCGCGCACCGCGCGTGATATGCACGGTGGCAACGGCATCTCGGACGAGTACCCGGTGTTCCGCCACATGGTGAACCTCGAGACGGTGAACACCTACGAGGGCACGCACGATGTGCACGCGCTGATCCTCGGCCGCGCGCAGACCGGGATCGCGGCGTTCTGAGATGAGCGGTGCGCTCGACGGCCTGCGCGTACTCGATCTCAGTCGCGTACTCGCAGGCCCGTGGGCCACGCAGATCTTCGCCGACATGGGCGCCGAGGTGCTGAAGGTCGAGCGCCCCGGTGAAGGTGACGACACCCGCAGCTGGGGCCCGCCGTGGCTCAAAGACCGCGACGGCAACGACACCACGGATTCCGCCTATTACCTCTGCGCGAACCGCGGCAAGAAATCCATCACACTCGACATCACGACGCCCGAGGGCCAGCAGCGCGTGCGCGAACTGGCGATGGAGAGCGATGTTCTGGTCGAGAACTACAAAGTCGGCGGGCTCGCGAAGTACGGCCTCGATTACGCGAGCCTCTCGGCGCTCAACCCGCGTCTGGTCTATTGCTCCATCACGGGTTTCGGACAGACCGGGCCCTATGCGCAGCGCGCGGGCTATGACTTCCTGATCCAGGGCATGGGCGGCTTGATGAGCCTCACCGGCACGAAGGATGGTGAGCCGCTCAAGGTGGGCGTTGCGCTTGCAGACATCATGACCGGGCTTTACGCCACCATCGGCGTGCAAGCTGCGCTGCTGGAGCGCGAGAGAAGCGGTCTGG
The DNA here is from genome assembly GCA_903921135.1 of uncultured Gammaproteobacteria bacterium. GTDB lineage: Bacteria > Pseudomonadota > Gammaproteobacteria > Pseudomonadales > UBA5518 > UBA5518. The sequence goes on along the minus strand of CAIXOY010000402.1, from coordinate 7,171 downwards.
GGCAGCACGTGGATCTCGCGCTCCTCGACGTGCAGGTCGCCACGCTCGCCAACCAGGCCATGAACTATCTCGTCGGTGGCAAAGTGCCAGGGCGCTCCGGCAACGCGCACCCGAACATCGTGCCCTACCAGGCCTTCGCCGCGGCAGACGGGCATCTCATCCTCGCGATCGGCAACGACGGCCAGTTCCGCCGCTTCTGCGAGACCGCGGGAGTGCCCGATATGGGCACGGACCCTCGCTACGCCACCAACGCCGCACGCCTCGCCAACCGCGAGGAACTCTGCGCGCGTATCGCCGCACTCATGGCCGCCCGCAGCATGGACGACTGGATCAGCGCTCTGGAAAAAGCCGGCGTTCCCTGTGGCCCCATCAATACGCTCGACCGCGTCTTCCGCGATCCGCACGTGCAGGCTCGCGGCATGGTGCAGCAGGTCGAGCATCCGCTCGCGGGATCCATCCCCACCGTGCGCAATCCCATCCTGTTCTCGCGCAGCCGCATGCGGCTGCACCGTGCGCCGCCGCTGCTGGGCGAAGACGACGCCTGAGTCCTTCACGACGCGCTGCGGCGCGTGTATCGTCGGGCGCATACCGCTTCCGTCCACACGGCACGAGGGGTTCTGCGATGCACGACGACCAGCACGAGACCATCGGCTTCATCGGCATCGGCACCATGGGTGCGCGCATGGCCATGCGTCTGCTCGACGCAGGCTTCGAGGTGCTGGTGTGGAACCGCACGCCGGATCGCTGTGAAGCGCTGGTGGCGCGCGGCGCGGAGGAGGTCGACTCCGTGCCGGAGCTCGTCGAGGCCTGCGATATCCTGCTTCTCTGCCTGCCGGATGCGTCAGCCGTCGAAGAGGTGGTCTTCGGGCCCGAGGGCGTCGCCGGTGTTGCCGACGAGGAACAACTGCTGGTCGATCTCTCCGGTATCGACGCGGACGCCACGCGCCGTTTTGCCCGTGAATTGCAGGCGCAGTCGGGTGCCGGGTGGGTGGATGCGCCTGCATCCGGCGGCCCGGCCGCGGCAGCGGCAGGCACGCTCACCATCATGGCTGGTGGCAACGAGGAAGACGTGGAGCGCGCGCGGCCGGTTCTCGAGTGCCTGGGCAGGAACGTGACCCACATGGGCGAGTCCGGCAGCGGCCAACTGGCGCGGGCCTGTCACCAGTTGATGGTAGGCGCCAGCACGCTGCTGCTCGCCGAGATGATCGCGCTCGCCGAGCGCGCGGGGCTCGATGCCGAGCTGCTGCCTGCGGCCTTTGCGGGCGGGCTCGCGGATTCGCCGCTGCTGCGCGTGCTGGCCCCGCGCATGGCGGTGCGTGAGTACGAGCCGCTCATCGCGCGGCTCGGCGATATCGAGAAAGATCTGGAGACCGCGCTCGCCGCCGCCCGCGAGGTGGACGCCAGCTTGCCCATGGGCGCGCTCGCCGTGCAGCTGCTGCGCCAGCACCGCGCCCGTGCAGGCAACGATGCTGACAGCACCAGCATCATCGAACTGTATTCAGCCGAATGAGGTGAAGGGATGGGCAAGCAGGAGAGGGTGGCGATTCTGGGCGCGAGCGCCGACACCGAGCGCTTCGCCAACAAGGCGCAGCGCATGCTGAAAGAGTATGGCCACGCCGTAGTGCCGGTGAGCCCCAAGGAAGCCCTGATCGATGGCGAACCCGTGGTGGCAGCGCTGGGCGCCATAGAGGGGGCGGTGGACACGCTGACGCTCTACGTGCGCCCGGCCATTTCCTCGCAGCAGCAGGCAGAGATCCTCGCGCTGGCGCCGCGGCGTGTGGTGTTCAATCCGGGCACCGAGAACCCGGCACTCGAAGATGCGCTGCGCGGTGCGGGTATCGCCTGCATCGAGGCCTGCACGCTGGTGATGTTGCGGACGGGGACGTGGTGAGGCGTCTATCAACTGCGGATTCACACTCTTCCACGCGCGCGAGTCTTCCCAGCTACCGGGGCCTTTTTCAGCACTGAAGGCCTCTTCGCTTTGCGCTTGGTGCGTGACGGCACCGTCTGCTCCGGTTCCTCTACAGGCACGCTGAGCAACGCCTCGTTCAACTCTCCCCACGCAGCATCCAGACACGCCCGGTAGAACTCCGGATCCGGCATCTGCTCGCGGTCGGCCAGCACCGACACCGACACCTTGCCGCCGTAGCTGAATACCGCATGGAAGAGCCCGAGCCCGGGGTTCACCAAGCCCAGTGGATACATGCAGTGCATCCGCGCGCCCGCGCAGTAGATGGGGAAGGGCGGCCCCGGGATGTTGGTGATCACGGTTGATTGCCCGAGCGGCAGGAAGCGCGTGAGCTTGTTGCGCACATAGGTGCGCCAGAGCGGCTTGGCCACAGCCGGCGGTAGCGCGCCTGCCACGTTCATGATCGAGACGAGCGGTGTGTCGATCCACATCTTGCCCGCGTCCACGCTGCGCTTGATGGCGGCGACTCGCTCGCGCGTGTCCTCGATGTCGGTGTGCAGGGCCGCCTGCATGGAGCCCACGGGGTTGTTCTGCGCCGTATCGCCGCCGCGCGCACGCATGTTCACCGGCATGGTGGCGAGCAGTGTCTCGGTGGGCAGTTCGTTGTGCGCGAGCAGGTACTTGCGCATTGCGCCGGAGACAAGGGCCACCGCGATGTCGTTAAGGGTGACACCAGCCGCGTTCTTCAACGCCTTGAATTCATCCAACGTGAAGAGCCGGCCCTCGAAGACGCGGTTGTGCCCCGCGGGCTGATCGAAACGGGATTTGGGGCCGTTCAGTTGCGGCGGCGGGAGTTCGTCACGGAGCAGGCGTCGCACCGTCTGCACGATCTCGCGTGCGGTGCCTGCGCCCTCGCGCAAACCGCCTGCAATCCGCGTGGGAAGCCTCGCCAGCGTCATGCCCAGAAGGCGTACGTCCGAGGGCTGCAGATCGCCGAAGCGTGCGCTGGCCTCGGCATATTCCTCCGGCGCGGGCGGCACGGGCTCCAGATCGTGCAGCGCCGTCATGAAGGCCTGCCCGCCCACGCCATCGACGAGCGAGTGGTGGATCTTGGTGTAGACCGCGAAGGAGCCCGGCGGCAGGTCCGGGATCTTGTCCAGACCCTCGATGATGTAGCACTCCCAGAGCGGGCGGCTCATATCGAGCGCGCGCGAGTGCAGCCTGGCTACCTGTATGCAGAGCTGCCGCCAGTCACCGGGTTTGGGCAGCGCGATGTGGCGGATGTGGAACTCGACGTCGAAGTTCGGGTCGAGCACCCAGTAGGGGCGATCAAGCCCTAAGGGCACTTCCACCAGGCGCGTGCGGAAGATCGGGTTCTGCTGCAGGCGACGCTGGAAGCTGCGCAACACATCCTTGAAACGCACGAAACCGCCGGGCGCAGTCGAGGGGTCGTAAATCCCGAGGCTCCCGATCTGCTGGGGAACCGTGGGATTCTCGATGTTGATGAAGGCGGCGTCCGTGACGCCCAGTTGGCGCATTGTGTTCTCGCGTGATCAGGGCAAGACCACCGCCGGCAGCGGGTGGCGGTAGAGCTTGGCCGCGTTGAGGTGGGTGATCATACGGATCTCTTCGACTGGCAGATCGCCCAGCACACGTTCGATCACGTGTTGCGTGTCAGGCCAGGTGCCGTCGCCGTGCGGGTAATCGGATTCGAAGAGGATGTTCTCGACACCGATGCGGTGGCGCGTGCAGATGGTCGAGGCGTCCTCGATCATGCAGAACCAGAAGTTGCGCCGCAGCACCTCGGAGGGCGAATTCTGTTTGTCGGGCCAGCCACCGCCATAGCCCGAGCGGCTCATGATGTCGTCCAGACGGTCCATCAGCATGGCGGCCCAGCCGATACCCCCTTCGGACATCGCGATCTTCAGTTCCGGGTAGCGTGCGGGGAATCCGCTCCACAGCCACTCGGCGCAACTGGTGAGCGCCATGGGGCCGAAAAGCGTGGAGCCCAGTTCCAGCATCGGCGCGCCCGGCGGCATCTGCGCGAAACCTGCCGAACCCACGTGCAGGTTCAGTACGGTGCCGGTCTCGGCGCAGGCGCGGATGATCGGGTCCCAGTGTGCGGTGTCGAATACCGGCGGAAGACCCAGACGGTGTGGCTGCTCGGGCATGGTCACGGCACGGAAACCGCGCTTGGCGTTGCGGCGGATTTCCTCGGCGCCTTTCACGGGGTCGGTCAGGTGCGTGATACCGAGCGGCACGATGCGCTCGGGGTAGGGGCTGTACCACTCCTCGAAAAGCCAGTCGTTCCAGGCGCGCACACAGGCGAGCCCGAGCTCCTGGTCGGCGAACTGCGAGAACAGGTGCCCGCCGAAACCGGTGACGCCGGAGGGGAAGTTCACCGAACCCCAGATGCCGCCGATGTCCATGTCCTTCACGCGGGCGTGCACGTCCCAGCAGCCCGCACGGATTTCCTCGAAGCGTGCAGGCTCCAGTCGGTGATCCTCGCGCGGGCGGCCCGCCACGCACATGAAGCCCACCTGGAAGTAGGGCTTGCCCTCGATCGACCAGACCTGATGGCCTTCGTCCGTCTCGACGATGCGCGGTGCGCGATCTTGCAGCTTGGCGGGCAAGCGGCCCTCGAAGGTGTGGGGCGGCTCCATCAGGTGGTCGTCCGCCGAGATCAGCGTGTATTTGACCTGCCGCGGCTCCGGGTCGGGGAGCAACGGATTGGTGACCGGTCTTTTGATGCCCAGTTTGATGACGTCGACCATCGTGATGCTTCCTGGATGTGTGTGGTTCAGGCGCGCGCGGGCGCGAAGCGCTCGAGGAGCGCCATGTCTGCGCCCATCTCGCCGTCGGTGCGGAAGGCCTGTATGCAGACGTGCGAGGCACCGGCTGCGTGGTGCGCGGCGATGCGATCGCGGATCAGGGCGTCATCGCCCCACGCGACGATCGCGTCCACGATGCGGTCGCTGCCGCCGTTGGCGAAGTCCTCGGCGGTGAATCCGAGTTCCAGCAGGTTGTTCTGGTAGTTGGGCAGCCCGAGGTAGATCTCCATGTGCTTGCGTGCGATGGCGCGTGCCTTGGCAGGGTCCTGCTCGGCGAGCACCATCTGCTCGGGGCAGAGCCAGGCCGAGGGGCCCATCGTGGCGCGCGCCTTCGCGGTATGTTCGGGCGGCACGAAGTACGGGTGCGCGCCTGCTGCTTTCTCTGCAGAGAGTTTCAGCATGTTGCTGCGCAGCGCGGCGAGCACCACCGGCGGTTCCTCGGCGGGCGCAGGGCCCATGTAGAGCGCTTTTTCCATGCCCTCGAGATAGGTGCGCATGGTCGAGACGGGCTTGTTGGAGTACTCGTGGCCGCGCACCTTCTGCACCAGATGCTGGTGCGACACGCCGAGCCCGAGCACGATGCGCCCTGGCGCCATCTCGCCCAGCGTCTTGCGGATGGACGTCATGGTCATCGGGTCGCGGGCGTAGATGTTGGCGATGCCCGTGCAGAACACGATTTTCTTCGTGTGCGCGGCCATCCAGGCAATGATCGAGAAGGGATCGCGACCCACGGCCTCCGGCACCCAGAGCGCACCGTAGCCCCAGTCCTCGAGTTGCCGTGCGAAGGCCGCCGCGCCCGCGGCATCCAGATTGTCGATGAACGACCAGACGCCCAGCCTGCCGATGTCGGTTGCCATGTGATCCTCTCCTGCGGTGTGTGCCGCGAGTGTACGCAATGCGGCAGCGCCTGATCCACGCGCGGGGGAACGCATGTCTCCCCGGTAATACATCACTGCGGCCCGTGCGGGCGCGCTGCTAGCATTACCGTGTCTCCACTTTCCTCCGGTCGTTCCCCGTGCGTCACGTCGTGCTGTCGCTGTGGGCCCTCTTTGCGGGGCTCGGACTGCTCATGCTCGGCAACGGCTTGCAGGGCACGTTGCTGGGTATTCGCGCGAGCCTCTCGGGTTTCGGTACAGGCACCACCGGCGTGGTCATGGCCTGCTACTACCTCGGCTATATGCTGGGTTCGGTGATCACGCCGCCGCTCATCCGCCGCGTGGGCGGCATCCGGGTGTTTGCGGCGCTCGCCTCGCTGGTCTCTTTCGCGCCGCTGGCGCATGCGCTCTTCGTGAACCCCATTGCCTGGGCGCTCCTCAGACTTCTGGCGGGCGCCTGCATGGTCGGCGTGTTCATCGTGGCGGAAAGCTGGTTGAACAGTGCCGCCACCAACGCCACGCGCGGTCGCCTGCTTGCCGTCTACCTGCTGGTGTGCCAGATCGCGATGGCGGGTGGGCAGTACCTGCTCGGTTTTGCGGACCCGCGCGGCTTCGAGTTGTTCGTCCTGGTGTCGGCGCTGTTCTCGATCGCGGTGGTGCCCATCGCGCTCACGCGCCGGGCGGTGATGCAGCCGGGGCCCAGCGCGCGGATTGCACTGCCTGTATTGGTGAAGCGCATTCCGCTTTGCCTCACGGGGCTGCTCCTCGTGTCGCTCGCCTACGGGAGTTTCTACGGCATGGGCGCGGTATACGCGCTCGAGATCGGCCTCGAGCGCTCACAGATCGCCTCGTTCATGGCCTCGACGATCATCGGCTCGGTGCTCCTGCAGTGGCCGATCGGCATGCTCTCGGATCGCATGGATCGCCGGCGACTGATCGTGCTGTTGTGTTCGGCGGTGACGGTGGTGGGCTTGCTGCTCGCGCTCGTGCCTCCGAGCCAGACGGGGTTGCTCTACACCCTGATGTTTCTCTTCGGTGGTCTGTCGCTTCCGCTGTACGGCATTTTCGTGGCGCTTGCCGGCGATATGCTCGCCCCTGAGGAACTGGTGGCCGCCAGCAGCAAAATCCTGCTCGTGAACGGTCTTGGATCGGCTATCGGGCCGGTATTCGTCGCATGGCTGATGCACGGGGTGGGAACGGCGGGCTACGCCCTGTTCATCGCCGTGGTGCACGCCGCGGCCGCCATGATCACGATGCGCAGTCTGATGCAGCACCGCTCGCAGGTGGTGGGCCACCCGGCGCATTTCACGGCCATCACGCCGCAGGCCTCGGTGGTGGCCACCGAGATGGCGGGGCGTGTGGCAGGGGAAAGCTGAGCAGTAGGGGGTATGCCCCCTCCCACGGGAGCAGGCGCATGGCTCTGCACTATCCGAAATCTCCTACAGACGCGGGTCGCCCTGCGCCCCTAGCCTTCCCCCAGCCCGGCACCCGCCGCGCCACCACCCACGGAAGGAATCACCGGCATGGACGCCGCACCGCTCCTCGATCCCAAGAAC
>CAIXOY010000401.1 GCA_903921135.1 uncultured Gammaproteobacteria bacterium | reverse complement strand
CGCGGTCAGCGCAGACCCACATCACCCGTACAGGAGAAAACAGCGATGGGAAATGCACACCGTCTAGAGGGCAAGGCCTGCATCGTCACCGGAGGTGCCAGCGGCATCGGTGCGGCCACGGTTCGCCGTTTCGTGCGTGAGGGCGCGGAGGTGCTGATCGCGGATCGTGATCTCGCAAAGGCGAATGCACTGGCAAGCGAACTCGGCAGCGCGGTGAGCGCCGTTGGTTGCGATGTGCGGCTAGAGGCCGATGTGCAAGCAGTGGCTGCCGCGGCGATAGCGCGCTGGGGCCGGGTGGATGTACTGGTGAACAACGCGGGATCCGAACTCAACCGCAGCTACGACCAGACCACGGTTGAAGAGTGGGACCGCGTGCTCGACACGGATCTCAAAGGCCCGTGGCTCTTCTGCAAGCACGTGGTGCCGCACATGGTGACGGCGGGGCGTGGCAGCGTCATCAACATCTCGTCGCTGAACGGCCTCGTCGGCTTTCCGTTGTCCACTGCATACGGCAGCGCGAAGGGTGGCCTTGTCGTGTTCACCAAGGATCTGGCCATCGAACTCGCGACATCCGGTGTGCGCGTGAACTGCGTGTGCCCCGGCGTGATCGAGACGCCGATGATGGAGCGATGGACCGATCGCATGCCCGACAAAGCCGAGGCCCAGCAGATGCTGCGCGGGACGATGCCGATCGGACGCATGGGCACGGCAGAGGAAGTGGCAGGCGCGATTTTCTTTTTCGCGTCAGACGATTCGGCGCTCTGCCAGGGATCGGTGCTGGCGGTGGACGGGGGCTTTGTCGCTCAGTGAGTGGCCTTCTGCCGTATCGCACTCAACGTCGTGCGGGTGGTGATCGCGTCCTGGTCGATGCGGATCTCGATCAGGGCAGCGGTGCCACTCGCCTGCGCCCGTCGTAAGGCGGGCTCGAAATCCGCGGTTCTTTCCACTGTCTCGCCGTGCAGCCCGTAAGCGCGCGCCAGCGCGGCGAAGTCCGGGTTCTGCAGCGTGGTGCCGTGGACCCGCTCCGGATACTCGCGCTCCTGGTGCATGCGGATGGTGCCGTACATGCCGTTGTTCACCACGATGAACACCACGGGCAAGCGGTACTGCGCGGCCGTGGCGAGCTCCTGTCCGTTCATCAGGAAACAGCCGTCACCTGAAAAACTGATCACCGTGCGATCGGGATGTACCGCTTTGGCAGCGATTGCCGAAGGCACGCCATAGCCCATCGCACCGCTGGTCGGCGCGAGTTGCGTGCGGAAACCCGTGTACTGGTAGAAACGGTGCACCCAGCCCGCGTAATTGCCGGCGCCGTTGGTGACGATCGTGTCCTCGGGCAGCGTGTCACGCAGAAACGCCATGATCTCGCCCAGATCGACCGGACCCGGCATGGGCCCGTGCCGGAGATTCGCGAGATAGCCCTCGCGCGCATCCTGCGTCCACTGCTGCCAGCGGGAGGCATCCACCGGCGCGAGCGCGGCCGCCCGCGCAGCGAACTCGGGCATGCCGCTGTTGATCATCAACTCCGCGCGGTAAACGCGTCCGAGTTCTTCCGCGCCAGTGTGGACGTGAATCAGGCGCTGCTTCGGCACCGGCACATCGAAGAGCGTGTAGCCGCTGCTGGTCATTTCGCCGAGCCGCGGCCCGATGGCAAGGATCAGATCGGCGGCACGGATGCGTTCGGCGAGCGCCGGCGCAATGCCGATGCCCACATCACCGCAGTAATTCGGGTGGCGGTTGTCGAGCAGATCCTGACGCCGGAAGCTGCAGGCCGCGGGCAGATTGTTCGCTTCGATGAATCTGCGGATGTCTGCGCAGGCGGTGGCGTTCCAGTCACCGCCGCCCAGGATCACGAGCGGCTTCGCGGCGGCGGCGAGCATGCTCCGCAGCTGCACCACATCGTCATTGCCAGGGTGAGCTTTCACGCGGGCGTAGCGGGGCGCGTCCTCGACCATCACGCGGCTGAGCAGCATGTCTTCGGGCAAGGCGAGCACGACGGGACCCGGCCGACCGGAAACCGCGACATGGAACGCGCGGCTCAGGAACTCCGGAATGCGCTCCGCACGATCGATCTGCGCAACCCACTTGGCCATGGGCCCGAACATCCGCCGGTAATCGATCTCCTGGAAGGCCTCGCGCTCGACGACGTCACCTCCCACCTGCCCGATGAACAGGATCATCGGCGTGGAATCCTGGAAGGCGGTGTGCACGCCGATGCTGGCATTCGTTGCGCCAGGACCGCGCGTCACGAAACAGATTCCCGGCCTGCCCCTGAGCTTGCCGTAGGCCTCTGCCATGAAGGCGGCACCGCCTTCCTGCCGGCAGACGATCAGGCGGATCTCTTCTCGTGCGTCGTGGAGCGCATCGAGAACATCGAGATAACTCTCGCCCGGCACGCAGAAAGCCATGTCCGCGCCGTGGATGCGCAGCTGCTCGACCAGGATGCGGCCGCCGCTGCGAAGCTGCAGATCCCCGGTCATCACAGAACTCCGGGCGTACGAGGCATCAGCTGCGCTGCCGCGCCGACACGCGATCAGCGAGCCCGTCCAGCGCGCCGGCGAGCGCGGCGCGACGCGGGCCGTCCGCAGAGCCGTCCGGCGCTTTGCGCACGCGCTGCGCGAGGGCCCCCAGCCTCCGCGCCAGTTCGCGGTCACGTGCGCCGCGCTCGATGCTCTTTCCGGTGTCGTCCAAGGCCGCGGCGATATCGGCGGCAAGATCCGCATCAAGCCGCCCCTCACGCCCGAGCTGCTCGAGATAGGCACGCGCGACAACAGGCTCCGCGGGCCAGCGGACCGGGAACTGCTGCTGCGGATTGAAAACCCCGCCCTGATCGGCCAGCCCTGCGGCGGCTATCTCGTTCGCGCTCATCTGTGCGCTCGGCAGGAGTTCGAAAACGTCCAGCCCGCGCACGATCTCGGTGCCGTAGACGCGCCCGCCGAAGAAATAGACCGACCAGTAACCGCCCAGCACCAGTTGCTCCGCATCGAGGGGGCCGCGATCGAAATAACCGATTTCGACGGGCTTGGCGGAGTCGGTGAAATCGATCAGCGAGAGCCCGCCCTGGTACCACGCCTGCACGAAGACGTCCCGCCCTGGCACCGGCACGATGGAGCCGTTGTGCGCGACGCAGTTCTCCTGCTCCGTTTGTGGCGCCGGGATCTTGAAATAGCCGCGGAACTCGAGCTTGCCGTCGACGATGTCATAGATCGCGTTGGCGCCCCAGGTACGCGGATCGTGCGCGCGGCAATGCGGCTGCACGCCGCCGCCCCATTCGTCGGTGAAGATCACCTTGGTGCCGTCGTTGTTGAAGGTGGCGGAGTGCCAGTAGGCGAAGCCCTTGTCGACGACCTCGTGCATGCGCTTGGGTTTGCGGGGATCCGAGATGTCGAACAGGATCCCGTTGCCCGAGCAGGCGCCCGCCGCGATCCCGCGCGAGGGGAAGGCGGTGATGTCGTGGCAGTGGTCGGTGCGCTCGGTTTCCTGTGTGTCTTCGCCGTGGCGCCCACCGCGCCAGAGGCCCGCGATCTGGCCATCCTTCGGATCCGCAAATACCGCGGGGCTGTCGACGATGCGCGCCTTCGAGGGGTCGGCCACCGGGATCTCGATCACGTCGATACGGAAGAGCGCGGTGCGCGTGTCGCCGGGCAGATCGTCGATGCAGCGCGCGAGTTCTTCGGTCTTGCGCACATCGCTGATCCCGGAGTTGTAGACGATGATCTTGCCGTCCTTGCTGCCATCCGAGACCACGGAGTGCGTGTGAGAGCCGCGACAGGTCTGCACCGCACCCACCTGCACGGGCCGCGTGAGATCGCTGATGTCGAAGATGCGCAGTCCGCGGAAGCGCTCCGGGCTCACGTCCTTGTCGACACCCTGCAGGCCGCAGTCAACGCGTCCGCGCGTCTGCTCCACCGACATGATGAGCAGGTGCCCGACGATCGAGACATCGCCCTGCCCACCCGGGCAGACCACGGAACTCAGGAGCGCGGGAATACCGTCCTTGCCGAGCCGGTAGACGTTGAAGCCGTGGTAGCTGCCTGCGACCAGCACATCGCCCGAGAACGCCATGTCGGTGTTGGAGAAGCTGAGCAGCGGGGCGCGTTCGTCCTCCGGGGAGGGCTTGGGCTCGGCCTTCGCCGCTTTGTCGCCTTCCTTGCCCTCGCCTTTCGAGGTCTTGTCCGCTGCCGCGTCCTTCGCGTCGGCGGGCGCCTTGGGCGGCAACTCGCCCGGGTTGGCCGGGTCGAAGAAGCCCGGCGGTCGCGGCAGGGACGCGAGTTTGCGTAAGTTCAGGATCGCCTCGCCCGCGGTGTCCAGACCCGCCGCGAGCCCGGCGCGCGGATCGCTGGAGAGCGTCGCCAGCAGCGAGTTCATTTTCTCGATCTCGGCGCTCTGGTCGTTGGTGATGCTGGTGGTGAACTCGAAGAGCACCGGGTCGAAGGCCGAACCCGGCTGCTCGAGGAGTTTCGCGACCATCTTCAGGGCGCCATCGTGGTGGCGGACCATCAACTCGAGGAACCTCCGGTCGAAATCGGTGGATCTCGAGGCAGCAAGCGCGGCCATCTGTTCGGGCGAGGCCATGCCCTGCATGGTGTGATGCATGTGCATCGCGTCATGGTGCGAAGGCTCAGGCACACTCTGGCCCCGCGTGGCGAGCCACTCTTTCATGAACCGGATCTCGGCTGACTGCGAGGCCTCGATGCGCTTCGCCGCCTCGAGCAGTTCGGGGCGGTTGGTGCGCGCGGGTGCCAATGCAGACATCTCGAGGGCCTGCTGATGGTGCGGGACCATGTCCTGCACGAAGCGCACGTCCTGCGGCGAGAAGCGCGTCACCGCGACACGGATCGCTTCGTCGGCGGAGAGTTCCCTCGAGGGTTGACCCGGCGCGCCCGGGTGCACGATCGGTGCACCGGCCTTGGCAGGTGAGCACACCGCCGCGGCGCCAAGGAACAGGCCCGCAGCGGCGCTGCGTAGCGCACACCAGCGTCGACCAGACGGAAAACACCCTGCCTGCTGCCGCACCGGCACATCACCCACGTCGATGCCCATCGCCACGCCTCCCTCACACCCCGAATTTGCCCGGATTATGCGTCAGGGCCGCCGTGCCCGGCCATGCACGCGGATGCCAGGCGGCCTGGAACGCGGCATGCTGCTGGCCTGTAGCAACGCAAAGACTGATCATGGGCCGGCTTGCCGGTGCCGCCGAGGCGGGAGCTTCACAGCCCACGCCCTCCTTACGCTGCACAGCTGCTGAAGGTTTCACCGTTGTACGACCAGGCCCCGCTGCACATGCTGATCGTCGAGAGCCTGCACAAGTCATTTGCCACCGCGCAGGGGAATCTGCCGGTGTTGCGTGGCGTGGATCTGCAATTGCCGAGCGGCAGCAGCTTGGCGCTGATGGGTGAGTCCGGCAGCGGCAAGAGCACCTTGCTGCATCTGGTGGCCGGTCTGGAGCGGCCTGACAGCGGACGGATACTGGTCGACGGCGTACCGCTCGAGGCGCGCAGCGAGGCCGAACTGGCACGTTGGCGCCGCGAAGGCATCGGGCTGGTGTTCCAGCAATACAACCTGATCAGCAGCTTGAACGTGGCGGCCAATCTGGCGTTTCAGGCGCGCCTTGCGGCCCGCCATGATCCCGCTTGGGTCAGTTATCTGGCCGAGCGCCTTGGGCTGACAGCACTCTTGCAGCGTTACCCGGAACAGCTCTCCGGTGGCCAGCAGCAACGTGTTGCCATCGGCCGGGCCCTGGCTGCCCGCCCGCCGCTGGTGCTGGCCGATGAGCCCACCGGCAGTCTGGACGAGTCGAGCAGCGATGTGGTGCTCGAGCTGCTCCTGCAACTGGTCGGCGAGGCCGGCAGCAGTCTGCTGTTGGTCACCCACAGCGCACGTCTGGCAGGACGCCTCGAACACAGCCTCTACCTGCACCTGGGCCAGGTCGCAGCAGCGCAGGCCTGATGCACATGCTGCGCATCAGCCTCGAGGCGCTGCTCAGCCACTGGCGCCGGCATCCGCT
>CAIXOY010000400.1 GCA_903921135.1 uncultured Gammaproteobacteria bacterium | reverse complement strand
GACGCCCGCGGGCTCCGAGCTGGCAATGGCAGCACTCGAGGCCGGCGCCATCGATGTGATCCAGAAACCCGACGGCACGCGGGCCGCTGCGCAGATGTCGCGGCGGCTGTGCGCGCAAGTGCGCGCTGCCGCGCTCTCAAGGCGCGGTGCAGGCGCGAGTGGTGCTGCGCAGACGGCTGCGCTGGCGCCGCTCGCCACGGCGCCGGATACGCGTCGCGTGGTGCTGATCGGCGCGTCCACGGGTGGCGTGGAGGCGCTGCGCACGGTGCTCCCGCGCTTGCCCGCCGATATGCCGCCCCTCGTGGTGGTGCAGCACATACCGCCGTATTTCTCGCGGGTGATGGCAGAGCACCTGGACCGCGTCGCGGCGGTCGAGGTGCGCGAGGCGGTCGACGGTGATGTTCTGCGCCCCGGCCTCTGCCTGATTGCGCCCGGGGATTTTCACGTGCTCCTCAAGCGCCAGGGCGGGCAATACCGGCTGAAGCTCTCGCAGTCACCGCCCGTGAACCATTGCCGCCCCTCGGTCGATGTGCTTTTCCGCTCCGCTGCCGAGCAGGCAGGCGCGCAGGCGGTGGGTGTACTCCTGACGGGCATGGGTGCCGATGGCGCGCGCGGGATGCAACTGCTGCGCGCCGCCGGCGCACGCACCATCGCGCAGTCCGAAGACAGCTGCGTGGTGTTCGGCATGCCGCAGGCGGCCATCGCGGCAGGCGCGGTGGAGCGCATCGTGCCCCTGACGCGCATCGCCGAGGCAGTGCTAGATGCGCTGCGCAAGGAACCCGCACCATGAGCACACCGCTCATCGTCTCGGTAGACGACAGCAGCCTGATCAGGCGCGCGATCACCGAGATCTTCCGCCCCTTCGAGTGCACGCTGCTGCAGGCAGAGAACGGCGCACTCGGGCTGGATCTCATTCGCGAGCGCCAGCCGGATCTGGTCATTCTCGATTGCGACATGCCGGTGATGGGCGGCATCGAGATGCTGGAACGTCTGCGGCAGGATCCGCTTGTGGCCCGCACCCATGTGATCATGCTGTCGGCGAATGTCGCGCCGCAGACCTTCGGCCGCGTTGCACGCCTCGGTGTGCGCGATTTCATCCGCAAGCCGCCGGACGGGCCCGTACTCCTCGCCCGCGTCGCGCGCCTCGTCACACTTCACCCGCGCACGAGCGCCGAACACGAGCCCGGAACACATGACTGATACAACCGCCGCTGATGCCCTGTCTGCAGACGCGAGTGCCCCTGCCGACATGCTGGCCGGTGCGCGCGTGCTCGTGGTGGATGACAGCCGCCTGATGCGCCTTGGCCTGATCCGCGCGCTGAAGGAGTTGGGCATACAGAACGTCTCTGAGGCGGGCAACGGTCGCGAGGCGCTGGAGAGCATCCGTGCGGCCTCCTTCGATCTCATGCTGCTCGACATCGAAATGCCCGAGATGAACGGCCTCGAACTCCTGCAGGCCATCAAGGCCGAGCCCGCGCTCGCACTGCCGGTGATCGTGATCTCGAGTTCGGAGCAGATCGAGACGGCGGTGCGCTGCATCGAGGCCGGCGCCGAGGACTACCTGCCGAAGACCTTCAACCCCACGCTGCTGCGCGCCCGTGTCACCACCTCGATCGACAAGAAACGCCTGCGGGATCTCGATGCCTTGCGTGTGCTGCAGTTGCAGCACGAGAAAGACCTGCTGGAACGCACGCAGCGCAGGCTGGACGAGGAACTCGCCGAGGCGATGCGCTACATCCGCTCGAGCCTACCCGAGCCCACCACCGCGCCGTTGCGCATCGACTGGGTCTACCAGCCCTCCACTGAGCTGGGCGGTGATGCTTTCGGCTATCACTGGATCGATGACGACCACTTCGCGGTTTATCTGCTCGATGTCTGCGGTCACGGCGTGGGTGCCTGCCTGCTCGCCGTCACGGCCATCAACGTGATCCGTTCGGGCGCTTTGCCGGGAACGGATTTCCGCGACCCGGCCGCCACGATGGGCGCCATCAGCAACGCGTTTCCCTGCGAGAAGCACAACGATATGTACTTCACGCTGTGGTACGGGGTGTACCAGCGCTCCACCCGCACGCTGGCGCACGCAAGCGGCGGTCACCCGCCGGCCTTGCTGCTCTCGGCACCCGATGCGAACGGGCACTGCAGCAGCGAGCGTTTGCTGTCGCCCGGCCTGATCGTGGGCTTGATGCCCGACATCGGTTACGAGGCCCTGCGCGTGCAGGTGCCCGAGGGTGCCTCGCTGGTGGTGCTCTGCGACGGCTGCTTCGAGATCATGGATCCGCAGGGCAAGGACGCGAGCTTCGAGGATTTCGAGGCCTTCATGCACCGCCACGGCACGGAAGAGACCGGCCTTGAGGGCGTGCTGGCATGGGCGCAGGATCTCCACGGCCCGGGCGCCCTGGACGATGATTTCTCGATCGTGCGGATCCGGTTCTGAGGGGCGAGCGCTCAGGGCGTCACGATCGCGAAGTTCCCGTCCGCCGCGTCCAGCAGCCCGAAGAAGCCTAGGAGTGCAGTGCGGCTGCCCTCCACCGAAATCTCGTCCGAGAACACCAGATCGCGGATGCCCGCGGCTCCCGAGACCATCTTCAGGAAAAACGGCCGTGTGAGCCGAACCGTAGCCACCGCGGCAGGGTCTGCTGCGGGTTCCTGGTGATGGTGCAGCACGGCGTTTTCCAGTTGCAGCACGTGCGTTTCGTTCACGTCGGTGAACACGAAATTGATCGAGAAGGGCTCTTCCTTCGCCGCACGCGGACCGTTCAGTCGTGTGGCCATCGCAGAGAAGAACAGATCGAGCGGAATGTGCTCGAGGATCGCCGCCCCGTTTTTCACACCCATGGCCGCAACGGTGCCACCGTGGCGCAATTCGTGCGCGCCGGTGAGGTAGGCGCTGCGCCACACGCCGGACTCGGCCTGGTAGCCAAGCTGGTCGTAGGCGCGTGCCAGCAGTTCCTTTGCCTCGGTGTCGTCGGGCTCGGCGAACACGAGGTTGTCGAGCAGGCTCGCCGCCCAGCGGTAATCGCCCGCGGCGATGGCGGCTTGTGCTTTTGCCTTCAGCGCTGCTGCGCCACCCACGGCCTCGACATAGCGTTTTCCGAGTTCCTCGGGTGGCAGCGGGTCGAGGTTGGCGGGATTCGCGTCGTACCAGCCGAAGTAGAACTGGTACACGGCTTTGGCGTTGTGGCGCAGCGTGCCGTAGTAACCGCGGTTGGCGAATTGCGCGGAGAGTTGCGGCGGGAGCTCGAGTTGCTCCGCGATCTCGCGCGGCGTTGCGCCTTGGTTGGCGAGGCGCAGTGTCTGGTCGTGCGTGTAGCGATAGGTGTCGCGCTGGCCCTTGAGGAAACTGATGGCGCGTTCGTGGCCGAAGACCGGCCAGTTGTGGCTGGTGAAGACGATTTCCATGTCGCCGAAACGGCGGATGGCTTCATCGATGTAGCCGCTCCACTTGAGCGCATCGCGCACCTTCGCGCCGCGCAGCGTGTAGAGGTTGTGCATGGTGCGGTTCACGATCTCGGCACCGCACCAGGCCTTCCATGCCGGCAGGTAGAAGGTGAGTTCCGCGGGCGCCTCGGATTCCGGGGTGTACTGGAACACGAAATCCACTCCGTCGATCTGCACCTCCTGCGGTGTGCGGTCGATGCTCTCGGTGGGCAACCGGAAACTCGAGGTGCCGCTCAGCGGCTGTCGCCCCAGGCCTGAGTCCACATAAGCGCGCACGCCGGGCGAGAGCGGATAGCCGAACTGGTAACTGGCACGACGTCCCATGCCGATGCCGGCCAGGATGTTCTCGCTGGTGAGTTCCTCGACGAAGCGCGCAGGTGCGATCACGCGCAGGCCGTCGGTGTTCGCGTCGCCCAGCAGCCCGCCCACGCCGCTGAAATGATCGACATGGCTGTGCGTGAAGATCACGGCCTTCACCGGATCGTTGCCGAGGTGCTTGCGGGCGAGGCGCGTGGCCGCGGCCGCGGTTTCGATGCTGGTGAGCGGATCCACCACGATCCAGCCGGTCTTGCCGCGAATCCAGGTCATGTTCGAGACGTCGTAGCCGCGCACCTGGTAGATGCCCTCGGCCACCTTGTAGAGCCCGTGCATCCCGTTCAGATTCGCTTGCCGCCAGAGGCTGGGGTTCACGCTGGCGGGGGCTTCACCTTGCAGAAAGGAGAATGCATCAGCGCTCCAGCGACGCCCCGTCACGGTTGATTCGATCACCAATCCCTGCTCGCGCTCGATCAGGCCGCGCTCGGCATCGGCGATGTCGCTGGTGTCGGTGGGGAGCGATGCCGCAACCGCGGCGTTGGCGCGCGCCGTGAATTCACTGGCGGGCGTGTTGCCTGCGGCGTCCACGGCGCTGTCATTGCCGGGAGTGGGTGGGGTTTCGCGGCTGCAGGCGCACAGCAGCAACGCAACAGCGATCAGACGCAGGGGCAGTGTGTTCATCGCAGGGGCCATGGCGTATGAGACGAGGGCATCTTAACCTCCGGGCCTGCAGCCTGCCGCAACCCGCCGTTCCACACGAGGAGAACCGCCATGACGCCCGAACAGCAGCGCCGTTTGCTCGAGACCGCAGACCGCATCGAGATCGCGGACGTGATGCACCGCTACGCATGGGGCATCGACTTCTGGGACTGGGCGATGCTGGACGAGGTCTTCGACCTCGACGTCGAAGGGGATTTCTCCTCGGTAAAACAGTACGTGGGCGGTGACGGCATCGTGCGGGGGAGGGAGGCAATCGTGGGCTGGCTGCAGACCTCGCTGCTGAAATTCCCCGACGTGCTGCACTTCATGTCGAATCACATGGTGCAGTTGCGCGGGGATGCAGCCTCTGTCACCACCTACATGCACGTGATGCACATGCCGATGGGCGGCATCTACCACTGCGAGATGATCCGGCGGCCCGAGGGCTGGAGGATCAGCCGTTTCCGGCTGGCAGAGCGCACCTTCAACGAGGCCGCAGACCGGCTGACGGCGCACATGAGCGCGATGCATATTGCCGGTCAGGTGGCGCCGTAGTCGCGCGCCAGAGCACCGATGGTGGCGAAGAATTCCTCGCGGATTTCCCCAAGGATCTGCGCCACCGGCTTGATCGCGTCGATGCGCCCGGCCACCTGCCCGGTGAGAGGCACCGCGGCTTCCATGTCGCCACCGAAGTACAACGCGGTTTTGTCGCCGAACTCGCCGAAGACGTTGTCGGGCGAGCGCTCAAGCCTGCTGGTGCGCTCGGTCCGCAACGCGCGCAACGCCGGGCCGTGGAAGCGGTTCAGGAAAACGGTGTCGGTTTCTGCGGCCTGCACGATGGCCTGCTTCCAGTTGGCGTGCACCGGTGACTCCAGCGCCGAGACCATCCGCGTGCCCAGTTGCACGGCCTCTGCGCCCAGCGCAAAGGCCGCAACCATCGAGCGGCCGTCCACGAAGCCACCGGCCGCCACCACGGGCAGATCGAACTGCGAGCACACGAGTGGCAGAAGCACCATGCTCGCCACGTCCTTGGGGTTCTTGAAACCGCCGCCTTCCGCGCCTTCCACGACCAGGCCATCGACGCCGGCTTCCACCGCCTTGATGGCGGCTTTCAGCGTGGGCACGACGTGGAAGACCGTAAGGCCAGCGGCTTTCAATTGCGCGGTGTAACGCTCGGGGCTCCCGGCAGACGTGGTGACGAAGCGCACGCCCTGATCGATCACGAAGTTGGCGATACCCGGGTCTTTCACAAAGGCCTGCGCGATGTTCACGCCGAAGGGTTTGTCGGTGAGCGTGCGCATGCGGCGGATTTCGTCGCGGATCAGGTCGAGTTCGCCGGATGAGGTCTCGATGATGCCCATGCCACCCGCATTGGACACGGCCGAGGCCAGCGGTGCGCGCGCGATCCAACCCATGGGCGCCTGTATCACGGGGATCTCGATGCCGAGCATGCGCGTGATGCGG
>CAIXOY010000399.1 GCA_903921135.1 uncultured Gammaproteobacteria bacterium | reverse complement strand
TGCGGCCTTCGATCCGACGCAGCTCGCAGCGATGCCACCGACGGCATTCGGGGGCTTCAAGCCGGAGCAGATCGGTGAGCTCCCACCGGAGGCGATGGCAGGTTTCAAGTCGACCCAGATCGGGACGTTGAAGCCAGATTCGGTGAAGGCGCTCGAGCCTGAGCAGATCGGCCAGTTGCCACCTGAGGCGATGAAGGGCTTCAAGCCGACGCAGCTCAAGGCCTTCACGGCAGAGCAGGCGCCGGGGTTGACCGTGCCGCAGTTGGATGCGTTCTCGGCAGCGCAGGTAAAGAATCTACCTGCGCCGTTTGTCACAGCCCTCACGGATGAGCAGGAGTCGGCAATCAAGTAAACGGATTGACAATGGAACAACAAAAGACTCTGGGGAAACCCAGAGTCTTTTATTTAAAGAAGCAGCCTAGGCCGGCGGAGCCGCACGGCACGCTAGAATAGGACGATGAAGTTCTATATCGGCATCGGCCTCTTAGTGACGGCCGCGTTCGCACTTAGTTTGCAGCTCGCCCTCCCTAAGAGCGCGCCGGCGGTAGCGATGCGCGATGGCCTCACCTGGCTGATCGATGCCACCCGGCCGAGCACGACGGTTGGCGCTTACAAGCTCTTCCTGCGGGACGGTGAGTCGGCGTCTGCCCTCAGCAGCAGTGAGGTTGACGCTCTCCTCGCGGCGAAGGCAGCGGGAGCACCGCGCCTCATCACACTTGTAGGTGGCCCAGATGCGACCTGCAGCCTGATCCGCGGCAGCGGCTCCGGCCAGCTGTTGATTTGCGCCCCGACCACGCTCACAGGACTCGATCCCTCCACCCCGCTGACCGAAGAGGCGGCGTACACGCTGCGCGCCACCGTAGAGGCACAGCAAGAGCGCCTCGCCTACGACGAGAACGTCAAAGCGAGCTGGTATTCATATGAGTTTGAGGAGCAGCGCCTGGCCGCGCGCGCTCAGGGGCTGACCGTCGGGAACGCCTATCCGGTCATCCACAACCTCAGCGGGCACCAGGTGCACGCCTGCCTGCTCGACTGGGAGCGTGGCATTGAGATGCTTGGCTACAGCTGGGTTGGCGGTGACGCCTATCTCGTCTGGGCCTGGGCCGAGACGCGCTCGGAGATGGACACACTGCTTATTCGTTAGCGCGAACGATTCGGAGAGGCGCTCGTCGAAATTCCTTAACCAGCGATTCACGAGCCGCCTTCAGGTAGTACGATGTGCCCATGAACCGTGTGGCTTTGGTGATCAGCGGGATTGTGATCGGGGTAGCTGGGACGTCGTTCCTCTTTTCCCCTTCAGTAATGAGCGCCAGGGCCGCCACGTACGTTAACGCACGAGTTTTAACCCTCGCTGGGGATCCTTGCCCTGAGCCACCAGGGGCATCTGAATTTTGCCGTCAGGTCTACCAGGGAACACATCCTGACGTGACAATCCTGTTGACCCTTGCTACACGTGAGGAGCTCGTCGGCGCACCGATTGAAGACTTTTACACGGTGACTGATGGTGTGGGCGTACTACCGATCCGCAATTGCTTCGACCAGGATGTTAGCAATGACCCAGAGGGTGTCGTGTCGTCGTTAGATGTGGCCCTTGCACTGCTGCTTGATCGCCAATGGGACGCAGGAGGTATCGGCTGGACAATCGCGGGTTACGACAATGGGTGCCCGCCGACTTGGGACGGGAAAACTGCTGATGAGAGCAGCCCTGGGTGGTGGCAAGGGGAACAGGACAACTTCCAGGCCGCGCTACTGGCCGCGATTGCTGCAAATGAACCCGGACTGAGTCTTGAAGAGGGGAGTCTGCAATGGTGGGCGCCGAGAGTAGAGGTTGGGCCTGACGTAACATCTATGGACCTCCCAACATGGATGCGCAATCTCATTATCCCGTACTGCGAGTTAAGTCCTGAAGAGCTAGAGGCGGCTCGAGCGGGGCTTGACCGGCCCTCTCCAGAATCTGAACTGTCTCCTGACGAAGGAACCACCTTTTGGGAATGCCCGCCGTGGAACGGGAAAACTGCTGATGAGGAAAGGCCTGGGTGGTGGCAAGGGGAACAGGACAACTTCCAGGCCAATTTAGAAGCGGCTATCGCCAGGAATGAACCCGGACTGAGTCTTGAAGAGGGGAGCCTGCAACGATGGGCACCGAGAGCAGCGCTTGGGCCTGACGTAACATCTATGGACCTCCCAGCATGGATGCGCAATCTCATCATCCCCTGCGAAGAGCCTGAACCGTCCACTGACGACGAAATCATTGAAGAGCCTGA
>CAIXOY010000398.1 GCA_903921135.1 uncultured Gammaproteobacteria bacterium | reverse complement strand
CTGCTCTCCGGCCCTGCGGGCGGCGTAGCGGGCGCGGTGTTCTTCGCCTCCAAGGCGGGTCATCAGGACATCCTCACCTTCGACATGGGCGGCACCTCCACTGACGTGGCGCTGATCCAGAACGGCCGCGCGCGCGTGCGGCGCGAAACCATCGTCGGCGATGTGCGTGTGCGTGCGCCCTCGGTCGATGTGCGCACCGTCGGTGCGGGCGGCGGATCCATCGCCTTCGTGCCTGCGCTCACGCGCGCCCTGCGCGTGGGCCCGATGTCGGCGGGCGCTGTGCCCGGCCCCGCGGCTTACTGCAAGGGCGGTACGGAGCCCACGGTGTGCGATGCCAACGTGGTGCTCGGTTATCTGCCTTCGGACGTGCGTCTTGGCGGGCGCATGGTCATCGACAAGGCCGCCGCCGAAGCGGCGGTAAAGAAAGTGGCAGACGCGCTGGGCATCGGCATGCTCGAGGCCGCCGAAGGCATCGTGAAGATCGTGAACGAATCGATGTTCGGTGCGCTGCGTCTGGTGTCGGTGGAGCAGGGCTACGACCCGCGCGATTTCGCGCTGGTGGGCTTTGGCGGTGCGGGCCCCCTGCACGCGAACGCACTCGGCGTGCTGACGCAGGCCTGGCCCGTGATCATCCCGCCCGGCCCCGGCGTGCTCTGCGCCTACGGCGATGCCACCACACAGGTGCGTGACGAGGCCTCGCTTAGCTACCTGCGCCGGCTTGACGGTCTGTCGGTGGACGAACTGCTCGCCGATCTGGCCAGGCTCCGCGCGCGCGCCGCCGAGTCGCTGGACGCAGACGGCATCCCCACCGCCGATCAGGAAGTCGAGTTCGAGGCCGATGTGCGCTACACCGGCCAGGCATTCCAGCTGACGCTTCGCTTCTCGGCAGACGAGCTCTCCGCTGCCGGCACCGCGCTGCTCAGCAACCGCTTCGACCGCGAGCACGAGCAGCTCTTCACCTTCGCGCTGGGCGAGGGCCACGAGATCGTGATGTTGCGCGCCGTGGTGAAGCAGCGCGCACGTGCGCTGCCGGTGCTGAAGCTCGGTCGCGAAGGCACCACGCTGGCCGATGCGAAGATCCACGACACCCGCATCTATCACGGTGGCGAGTGGCACGCGGCACCCATCTACGACCGCAACATCCTGCACGAAGGTCTGGAGGTCCCCGGCCCCGCCATCGTCCAGGAAATGGACTCCACCACGCTGTTGCTGCCCGGTCACGTCGCGCGCGTCGACGCCGTGGGCAACCTGCTGATCGCACCTGCCGGGAGGAACTGAGATGAGCGCACGTATCCTCGAGACCAACGCCACCCCGCTCGCCCGCGTGGAGGTGGATTCCGTCACCGTAGACATCATCGAGAACGCGCTGCGCAACGCCCGCGTCGAGATGGACGCGGTGCTCTTCCGCACCGCCATGAGCCCCGGCATCCGCGAGCAGGGCGACTGCTTCCCGATGATCGCCAACCGCGCCGGCAAGATGGTGGTGGGCCAGTTCGGCTCCTTCATCCACGGTTTCACGCAGGCCTACGGCGGCGAGATCGAGGAAGGCGACATCATCCTCACCAACGACCCGTACATGTGCAACGCGGCGGTGAGCCACCTGCCCGACTGGATCGTGCTCACACCTGTGTTCAAGGACGGGCGCCACATCGCCTGGGCCGCGATGTTCGGCCATATGTCGGACAACGGCGGTTCGGTGCCGGGAAGCATCCCGGTGGCGGCGCAGACGATCTTCGAGGAAGGCATCCGCATCCCGCCCACCAAGCTCTACAAGAAGGGCGTGCTGCAGTCCGATCTGCTCGAACTGATCCTGCACAACGTGCGCACGCCGCAGTGGAACCGCTTCGATCTGAACGCACTGGTGGCGGCCTGCAACACCGCGGCACGCCGCTGCGTGGAACTCGCCGAGCGCTTCGGTGATGACGTGCTCTTCAGCACCATGGAGATCATGCTCGAGCGCAACTACCACGCGATGAAGCACATCATCGAGACCTTGATCCCCACCGAGCCGCGCGAGTTCGAAGACTATCTTTGCGACGACGGCGTGGGCTTCGGCCCTTACAAGATCCGCTGTCGCATGTGGCGTGAAGGCTCCACCTGCATCTTCGATTTCGCGGGCACCGATCCGCAGGCCGCGAGCTCGATCAACTTCTACCTGAACGAAGACATGTTCAAGATGTTCTTCGGCTCCTTCACCATCAACCTCTTCGACCCGCAGATCCTCTTCAACGACGGCTTCTACGATCTGGTCGATGTGCGCATTCCTGCGGGCACGCTGCTGAAGCCGCAGTACCCCGCCGCCTTGAGCGGCCGCACGCACGCGCTCGGGCGCATCTTCGATGTGATGGGTGCCTTGCTGGGGCAGGGCGCGCCCGAGGTGCTGAACGCGGCGGGTTTCTCGGATTCCCCGCACCTGTTCTATTCGGGCTACGACCAGAAGGGCGAGTGGTTCCAGCTCTTCCAGATCGGTTTCGGCGGCATTCCCGGACGCCCCGTGGGCGACGGGCCCGACGGGCACTCGCTGTGGCCGGGCTTCACGAACGTGCCGAACGAATTCATCGAGGCCTATTTCCCGCTGCGCATCGAGCGCTACGAGACCATCACGGACTCGGGCGGTGCGGGCAAGCATCGCGGCGGTAACGGGCTCTCGGTGGCGTACCGCTTCCTCTGCGACGGCACCATCGGCGTGCACGACGAGCGCTGGCTCATGTACCCCTGGGGCGTGAACGGCGGCGAGCCCGGCATGCGTTCCACCAAGCGCCTCGTACGCGCGGACGGCAGCGAAGAGTGGCTGCCCGCCAAGTGCGAGCGCATCCCGGTGAGTGCGGGCGATCTGCTGTACTTCAACACCTGGGGCGGCGGCGGCTGGGGTGACCCGCTGGCGCGTGATCCGGCGCTGGTGGCGCAGGACGTGGACCGCGGCCTCGTGAGCGTGGAGGGTGCACGGCGTTTCGGTGTTGTGATCGCAGACGGCGCGCGGGTGGACGAGTCAGCCACCACTGCGCTGCGCGCGCAACTGTCGGCCGGCCGTGGCGCGCTGCCGCTCTTCGATCGCGGTGGCAGCGTGGCAGACATCATTGCCCGTGCCCGTGAAGAGACCCACCTCGAGCCGCCCCAACCACCGCGCTTCACGCGCGTCGGCGCGGCCTGAGGCGCCACGGTGCAACTCGAGCGGCGCAGCCTGCCGCCGGGCAAACGCCCGGCGCTGGTGCTGGTGGATTTCAGTGCCGGGTTCACCAGCCCTGCCTGTCCGCTCGGCGGAAATTTCGATGAGGTGGTGACACAGGCACGCCGTCTGGTGGATGCCTTTCGTTCGAAAGGCTTTCCCGTCTGCTACACCACGGTTCTCTACCGTGATCCCGCCGAGGCGAGCGTGTTCCGCGCGCGTGTACCGGCCTTGAACGTTCTCGCCGCCGATGGCCCCTGGGTGGGCATCGACCCG